>JBKPJW010000549.1:0-3150 GCA_046730875.1 Actinomycetota bacterium
TCCTCGTACTCCGCGCCGCCGTCGTAAGCCACCTCGTCCGGCGTGGACAGCGGTCCGTAGGCGGGGCGCCGCGGCGCATCGGACATCACCGTGGTCGGGTTGCCCGTGGTGCGGGAGATCGCCTCGGTGGGCTGCTGCAGGTTGCCGTACATCTCAGTCGGCATTTCCGTGGGCGGAACGTATGCCGTATCTTGGGCGTCCGACGCCGGGAGTGCAGCGCCGGGCGGCCTGCCCGGCGGTGCGGCAACAGCGGGCAGCGGGCTGAGGACTGCCGCCGGCGGCTGGAGGTCGAGTTCGGCGTCGCTGAGATTGGTCCTGATATGCCGAAGTTCGGACAACAGCGCGTTTCCGTCGACGGGCCGCCTGTCCGGGTCCTTGTCCGTGCACCACTGGACGAGTTCGTCGATCTCCGCGGCCAGCCCCGGCACATGCGCGGAGGGGGCTTCCACAGCCGAGTTGACATGCTGGTAGGCAACCCGGATAGGCACGTCGCCGTCGAACGGCTGCCGGCCCGTGATCATTTCGTAGAGCATGATCCCCACCGAGTAGATGTCGCTCCGGGCGTCTGCCTGTTTGCCCAGGACGAGTTCGGGGGAGATGTAGGCGACGGTACCGATTAGGGCACCGGTGCTCGTGGACGTCGAAACGGCACGCGCCAGGCCGAAGTCGCCGAGCTTGATCCGGCCATCGTCGGCGATCAGGACGTTTTCCGGCTTGATATCCCGGTGGATCATTCCGGCAGCATGGGCGGCGCCCAGCCCTTCGACGACCGGATCGATCAGCGCCAGCGCCAGCCGCGGCGATAGGGCGCCCTTGTCATTGAGGACGTCACGCAGCGTGTGGCCCTTGATGAACTCCATGACCAGGTAGGCCAGGCGGCCGTCCTCGCCCTGGTCCAGGACGCCCACGACGTGCGGGTGGGAGAGGCGGGCTGCGGCCTTGGCCTCGCGCCCCAGCCGGTCAAGGAACTGCGGGTCGTCGGCCAGATGGGGATGCAGCACCTTCAGTGCAACGTCGCGCTCGAGGCGCTGGTCCGTGGCGAGGTACACGGTGGACATCCCGCCGCGGGCGAGCCTGGATTGAACCCGGTAGCGGTTGTCCACCAGGTTCCCGACGAGAGTGTCCGACACGTATTCCTGCACCTTATAATCGTAGTCGCTGGACAGAAACGGGCCCGGATCAACATGCGATCCGGGCCCGCAGCGTCACGCTCCGCTGTGCCTAGCCGAACAAGAGCCGGTTGGCCTTGACGGAGGCGACATAACCCTTGGTGTCCTCGAACAGGCCGTTCTGGCTGACCGAGTACTGGCCCTGGTAGTAGCCGGCGATCGCAGAGTCCAGGTCGGGGCTGGTCCGGATCAGCTGGCGGATGATTGCGACGCCTGCCGTTGCGTTGTCATACGGATCCAGCAGGTTCAGCTTCCGGCCCACGAGGTCCGAGGCCCATTCGCCGGAGGACGGGATGACCTGCATGGTACCGATCGCGTTGGCCGGGGAAACGGCACGCTGGTCGAAGCCGGATTCCTGGTAGGCAAAGGCCATGGCAAGACTGGTGTCGACACCCATGCGCCGTGCCGTGTCCGCCACGATCGACTTCATCTGCTGGCGGCTGGGCACCGGAGAGGCGTTGAGCAGCGACTTGTTCTGGTTGGCCGAACTGACCACCGCGGCCGGGTAGGTGTACCCGAGGAACGTGCTGGGCACGAGGGACGTGGTGGTGGCAGGGCTGCTCGAGGCCGGCGTGATCGTCGACGCGCCGGGGATGACCAGCTTCTGGCCCGGGTAGATGATGCTGGACATCGTCAGCCGGTTGGCGGACAGGACGTCCGCGAGCCTGACGTTGTTGCGGGCGGAGATGCCGGAAAGGGTGTCGCCGGCCTTGATGGTGTACGAACCCGAACTGGCCGGCGTCGAGGACGCGGGCTTGGTTGTCGCAGCGGGAGCAGACGGGGCCTGGGTGCTGGAGCCGCTGCCAAGCTTGATCTTCTGGCCGGGATAGATGATTGAGCCCATGCCGAGCCCGTTCCACGCCAGGACCTTGGAAAGCCCTACTCCGTGGCTGTCCGCGATGCCGCTCAGGGTGTCGCCCGCCTTGACGGTGTACACGCTGCCGCCGGCTGAGGAGGAACTCGCCGGGGCGACGGTAGCGGATGTGGCTGGAGCCGGCGTTGAACCCGTGAGCTTGATCTTCTGGCCGGGGTAGATGAGGGTGTTCGCCTGCAGATTGTTCAGCTTCAGCACGGCAAACGTGTCCAGGCCGTAGCGGCCGGCAACGGCACTGATGGTGTCGCCGCGGGCAATCGTGTATTCGGCGGGAGCCGCGGACTTCGCCGGCTGCAGGGCGGCTGGCAGCGTAACCGGAACAGAAGCTGCGGGGATCACTGCCGTCTTAAGGGACGTAACCGTGCCCGCATTCGCCTGGGCGCGCATGGCGGCCTCAAGGGTTGCCGGGAGGGCGCGCGCACGCGATTCGGCCGCAGCAGGCTGGGCGATCGCCAAGGAAGAAAGCACGACGGCGGGGAGCGCCGCCGTCGTCGCCGCGATCAGCGGCAGGCTGCGCCCCGGGCGGAGCTGTGGCGAACGTGAGGTTGTCATTGGAAAGATCCTCTTCTCAGCGGCAACGCTGCGGTCAGGCCGGAACAACTGGTGTTACCAGTGTGACAAAAGTTATTTCTGTTACGAATGTGATCTATGTGAATCTCTCATGAATTGGCAATTAGCACAAGAACCTTTGGAGATTGTGCAAACGAGTCCGCACCGGAGTGTCGGCAGAAAAGGACTCCGCTCGGAACCCGGGAGCGGCAGCGCCGGTCCCGACGGCGAGGCCGGACGGACCATGGCTGAGGTTGATATTTTTCCGGCCGCCAGCTGCGTATATTCAGTACAACTAGGCGGCAGGGCACCGCCCGTGGCAATCTTTATCCGTGAGTAATGTAGAAAGCCTCGTGGGCGAATGGCTGCCCCTGCCCGATGTCGCACAGCTTCTGAATGTATCTATAACCAAGGTCCACGCACTTCTGGACGAGCGTGCCCTCGCAGCCGTGAGAATCGGCGACCGGCGCATCCGGTCCGTGCCTGCAGCTTTCATCCAGGACGGGCATGCCGTCGAGAGCCTGAAGGGCACCATTGTTGTCCTCTCGGACGCCGGAT
>JBKPJW010000550.1:0-1390 GCA_046730875.1 Actinomycetota bacterium
TTCAGCCCGCAACCGCTCAGCGAGATGCGGCGCAACCCCCTGCTGAAACGGTGGTACAGGGTCCACGCCCTCAGGCTCGCAGCCAGCGCTGTTGCCCTGGCCGCCATCCATGAGGCACGAACACTCCGGCTCAGAAGCCGCGGATAACAGCCACGCGCCACCGACCTGTTGGAGATCTTCATGGGCAAGCTCACTGTCACCGCATTTACCACCCTGGACAACGTTGCCGAGGAGCCCCAGCTCTGGACGGGACCGTTCTTCAGTGACGCTACAGCGGCTTTCAACGAACAAGTGCTGGCCCATGCGGACTCGATGCTGCTCGGCCGGATCACCTATGACGGATTCGCCGCATCCTGGCCGTCACGGTCGGGCGACTTCACCGCCGACAGGTTCAACACCATGCCAAAGTATGTCGCGTCAACCACCATGGACCACGCGGACTGGAACAACAGCACGGTTATCGCCAACGACATACCCGGCAGGGTCCGCGCGCTGCGCGAACGGGAAAATGTGATCGTCTGGGGAAGCGCGACGCTCGTCAAGACGCTCATGGCGGAGAACCTTGTCGACGAGTACGTTCTGCTGGTCTCCCCGATCGTCCTCGGGCGTGGCAAGAAGATGCTGCCGGAGGACGGAACCCGGCACACGCTGCACATCGTCGAACTCGAACTCCTCGAAGGCGGGATGCTGGCACTGCGGATGGCACCGGCAGCGGGCTGAGGCTCGCGGACGCAGCTGCGGTTCCTGCCCATCCTGATATTTTGCCATTTTGGCAATACAGCTTGCCCGCCTGCTGGGCTGTTCGGGACCATCGTGTCTGAAGCGAAATCAGATCGGAAGGGATTCGACATGGCCAAGACGGCAGGGATTATAGGCGGTGTGGTGGTGGCCGGCGCTGGCGCGGCCGGATCGGGCGCCGCGTTGACTGTGGCGCAGGCGACGGTGAGGCGGTGACGCACAGCTTCGACAAGGACTACTGGGAACGGCACTGGCAACAGCCCCGCGATGCCGCGCCGGACGACGGCGGAAGTAGCGCCCCAAACCCGCATCTCGTACGCACAGCCAGCGCACTGGCAGCCGGTACAGCGCTGGATGCCGGCTGCGGGACGGGAACGGAAGCAACATGGCTGGCCGCGCAGGGCTGGCAGGTCATCGGCGCCGACATCTCCGGCGTTGCTCTCGCCTTAGCATCCGAGCGTGCAGAAAGGCAGTCCGTATCCGAGGGCGTGACCTGGGTCGAGGCGGACCTGACCTCCTGGGAGCCGGGACTCCAGTTCAGCCTTGTGACCACCAACTACGCGCATCCGGCGATGCCGCAGCTGGCCTTCTGCGAGCGCATCTCGAAATGGGTAGCCCCCGGGGGGACTCTGTTGATCGTCGGGCACCTTCA
>JBKPJW010000551.1:0-15212 GCA_046730875.1 Actinomycetota bacterium
CGTAGCGCGGGGGCTCCGGTTCGCGGCGCGTGCAGTGATGTGGGAGACTTGAGGGCAGCTCTTTTGAGTATCAAGATTAAGGAGGCCAGCTATGAGCAAACGTGCACGTAAACGTCGTGACCGTAAGCGTGGCGGCGCGAACCACGGTAAGCGCCCCAACGCCTAAGCAAAGCTTGGAATGACAGCTTTAAAGCGAATGACCCCGGAACCTCACGGTTCCGGGGTCATTCGTTTATGCGGGTATGGGAGCCGGGCTCAGGCTTCCACTGTGCGGACAGTGTGGATCCGCTCCAGGATGGAGTTCTTGAGGTTCTCCGGAGCCGCTTCGGTGCACGAACGCTTCACCATCACGCGGATGACACATTCGAGGTCATATTGCTGCAGGCACTCAGGGCAGCTGTCCAGGTGGTCCTTGATCTCTGCGATGTCCTCACGCGTGAGCGCACCATCCAGATACTCATAGATACGTTGCATCCGGGCGTCGTCGCAATCGCCCAGTCCCTGGCAGTCGCTCATTTCCTGTTCTCCTGTTTGTTGCTGTCGGCCGCGGCGCTTGACTCGGTAGCGGCTCTGAATCCCCGCTCGGCGGCATAGTCTGCAAGCATGTCCCGCAACATCTTCCGGCCGCGGTGCAGCCGGGACATGACGGTCCCGATGGGGGTGTTCATGATGTCTGAAATTTCTTTGTACGCGAAGCCCTCGACGTCGGCGAAGTACACGGCCAGCCGGAACTCTTCCGGAATCGACTGGAGGGCGCGCTTCACATCGGAATCCGGCAGGTGGTCGAGGGCTTCCGCCTCTGCCGAACGCAGACCCGACGACGTATGCGACTCGGCACGTGCAAGCTGCCAGTCCTCGATGGTGTCCGAATTTGACTGCAGCGGCTCGCGCTGACGCTTCCGATACAAATTGATGTAGGTATTGGTGAGGATGCGGTACAGCCAGGCCTTCAGGTTGGTTCCGGGCTTGTACTGGTGGAACGCGGAAAACGCCTTCGTGTACGCCTCCTGGACCAGGTCCTCAGCGTCGGAGGGATTCCGGGCCATTCTCATGGCCGCCGAATACAGCTGGTCCACGTACTGCATGGCGTCACGTTCAAAGCGCACCCGGCGCTCTTCCGGCGACTCAGTGGAGACGTCCAGGGGCTTTCCGTCCACCTCGGTTTCCAAGGCGGCGGAACTTTCAGCGGATGTCTCGCCATCAGGCTCCTGCAGCCGGGACGCCTGCGCGGCCGACGCCGGAGTAGCGGGCTGTTCAGGCGCGCCGGGCATGCCGGCGCCAGGTGTCTTGGTGGGCGTGGCGTCGTTTCCGGCAGCCTCGTGCATGGCCGCAACGGCCGGGTCCATGGTGCTCATTGCGTTCAAGTCTACTGTTACCTTCCGCCGGGCATCCGGAACTGCGGGAGGCGCGAGGGTCCACGTTTGTCCGGAACCGGCTTCCAGTTCCGCTCTGTCTAAGACCTGCGTCAAATCTCCGCCTTCCTCGGCTGGGTGACCAGCCGCGCTTACTCGAACGTGCCCGTCGGGCCGCGTCTGTTCAACCGGTATCTGTTCAATGGGCTTTGTAATGGGCTTTTCAATGGGCCTGGCCCAACCACAGCACCACTGCGAAGCCGTTGGAACCTGCCTTGCACAACCACGTCCGGCGGGCAAATATTCCGCAAAAGTGTAAGACTAGAACCGGTTCTCCCGCAGTGCATCCGCGGTTCGCCCATACAGGAGGAAATTCATGTCGTTAGTCCGCTTTCTCGCCCGGCCCATGCTCGCCTCCAGTTTCGTCCTCGCCGGCATGGACAAGCTCAAGAATGCGGATGACACTGCCACGCAGTTGTCCCCCTTGCTGCGCCGCGCGGCCGATGCACTGCCCTTCCAGACCAATGAGGTAGTCCTGGCCCGCGTGATCGGCGGCACCCAGATCGGCGCAGGCGTCTTGTTCGCCCTCGGCAAGTCCGCCCGGCTGGCGGCCACCGTCCTCGCCGTCATCTCGGCCCTGAACGGCTATGTGGAATGGAACAGCGCGGACATCTCTACCAAGGAAGCCCGCGACACCCGCCGCAAGCAGCTCCTGAAGAATGTCACCCTCACCGGCGGCGTGCTGCTCGCCGCCGTCGATACCGCCGGCAAGCCCAGCCTGGCCTGGCGAGCCGGGCACCTGGCCGCCGATGCACGCAAGACCGCCAGCCACCTCGCCGGAGATGCCCGCAAGACCACGAACAAGCAGCTGAAAAAGGCCGACAAAGTGGTCCGCCGGGCCGTAGACCAAGCAGCCGGAGCCTAAGACGGTAATGACTGGCGCCATCCCTTTCGCAGCTGCCCCTTCGCATCAGGCCGACGGCGGTCAGCACTGGCCCGCCCCGTTTGCCGCCCGGCCGGTCGATGCCACGGTCACCGTTCCCGGTTCGAAGTCACTGACCAACCGGTACCTCGTGCTCGCAGCCCTCGCCGACGGGCCATCCCGCCTGCGGGCCCCGCTGCACTCGCGGGATTCCGCCCTGATGGTTGAGGCCCTGCGGCAGTTGGGCGCCACCGTCACGGAGGTCCCCGGCGACGGCGCCTTTGGCCCCGACCTGGAAATCGTTCCGATCGACATGGATGCCGCCGCGGCGGACACGGCGATCGACTGCGGCCTGGCGGGCACAGTCATGCGCTTTGTGCCTCCGGTGGCGGCCCTGCGCCGTGGCGAGTCACGCTTCGACGGCGACCCGCACGCGCGCAAACGCCCGATGGGCACCATCATCGAGGCCCTGGCCGGGCTAGGTGTAGCGGTCAGCGCAGCCGACGGCGGCCCGGCGTCGTCGTTGCCCTTCACCGTCCACGGGACGGGTGAGGTACGCGGCGGCCACCTCGTCATCGACGCCAGTGCGTCGTCACAGTTCGTCTCTGCCCTGCTGCTGGCCGGCGCCCGCTTCAGCGAGGGTCTTCACCTCGAACACGTGGGAAAGCCGGTGCCGAGCCTGGACCACATCAACATGACCGTGGCCGTGCTGCGCGGCGTGGGCGTGGCGGTCGATGACTCGGTGCCGAACCACTGGGTGGTCTCCCCCGGCCCGATCCGCGCCTTTGACCAGCGGATCGAGCAGGACCTCTCCAATGCCGGACCGTTCCTCGCGGCGGCCCTCGCCACCCGCGGCACGGTGCGGATCCCGAACTGGCCCGCCGAGACCACCCAGGTCGGTGACCTCTGGCGCGGCATCCTGACCGAGATGGGCGCGAGCGTGACGGTCGACGGCGGCACGCTGACCGTCACCGGCGGGCCGGAGATCAGGGGCGGCGACTTCGATGAGACCAGCGAACTCGCGCCCACCGTGGCGGCGCTCTGCGCCCTGGCCGCGGGTCCCTCGCGGCTGAGCGGCATCGCCCATCTCCGGGGCCACGAAACGGATCGGCTCGCCGCCCTCGTCGCCGAAATCAACCGCCTCGGCGGCGACGCCGAGGAAACAGTCGACGGGCTCATCATCCGCCCGGCCACGCTGCACGGCGGCGTCGTGCACAGCTACGCCGACCACCGGATGGCCACTGCCGGCGCCATCCTCGGCCTTGCCGTGCCCGGCATCGAGGTCGAAGACATTGCGACCACGGCCAAGACCATGCCCGACTTCCCGCAGCTCTGGGAAGCCATGCTGGCGCAGGGAACGGCTGCAGACGAGGACACTGCCGGTGGCACGCAGCACTGATTCCTGGGACGAGTCCGACGTCCGGATCCGTCCGAGCAAGAAGGGCTCCCGGCCCCGCACCAAGGACCGGCCCAGCCACGATGACGCCGTCACCGGGCGCATCATCACCGTGGACCGCGGGCGCTACACGGCCGTCGTCGGCGAAGGCACCTCCGACGAACGCAAGATCATTGCCGCACGGGCCCGGGAGCTGCGCCGCAACCCCGTCGTGGCCGGCGACTTCGTCTCCCTGGTCGGGGACGTCAGCGGCGAACCGGACACCCTGGCCCGGCTGGTCAAGATCCAGGACCGCAGGACGCTCCTGCGCCGCAGCGCCGATGACACCGACCCGATCGAACGCGCCGTGGTGGCCAACGCCGACACGCTGGTGATTGTGGTGGCGGCCGCCAATCCCGAACCCCGGACCGGTTTCATCGACCGCGCGCTGGTGGCCGCGTACGACGCCGGCATTGAGCCGCTGCTCCTCGTCACCAAGGCCGACGTCAAGGACCCCGCTGACTTGCTGTCCAATTACCGGCACCTCGATTTCCCCGTCATCATCTCCAAGACGGCGGACTCTGCCGCATCCGGCATCGACGCCCGCTCCGACGACGGGCTCTCCGCCCGGCTGGACAAGGACGCGGTGTCCCAGCTGCGCGGATACCTCGACGGCAAGGTCACGGTCATGCTGGGCCATTCCGGCGTCGGAAAGTCCACCATGGTCAACGCCCTGACCGGCGCCGAACGTGCCACCGGGGGCGTCAACGCCGTCACGGGCCGAGGCCGCCACACTTCCTCCTCCGCGCTGGCACTCAAGGTCAACGACGCCCCGGCCGGCAGCTGGATCATCGACACCCCCGGCATCCGGTCCTTCGGACTGGCCCATGTGGACCCGGACCGTATCCTGCGGTCTTTCCCGGACCTGGAGCCGGGCACCGACGACTGCGAACGCGGCTGCAAGCACGACGCCACGGCCGTCAACTGCGGCGTGGACGCCTGGGTTGCGGCCGGCCACGCGGGACCTTCCGGTCCCGCCCGGCTCGCGTCCCTGCGCCGGCTGCTGGGCACGGACCCGCGGATGGAAGCGCAGGAAACCAAGGAACTGGGCACCGTTTCCTAGGGAGCCCGGCCGCCCGACCGGCGGCGCCGCACCGCGGCCTCCCGCCGGGGCGCGCGCTTTGACGGTAGTTTGGAACCATGAGCCAACCCGCTTCGAGCTACAACGATGATTTGCGCCTTGCCCATGTACTGGCAGACTCCGTCGATTCCCAGACCATGAGCCGCTTCAAGGCGCTGGACCTTCGGATCGAGACGAAGCCCGATCTCACCCCGGTCACCGATGCCGACAAGTCCGCCGAAGAGGCCATCCGTGGCCAGCTCTCCCGGTCCCGTCCGCGCGACGCGGTCCTGGGCGAGGAATTCGGCAGCTCAGGCCACGGGTCCCGCCGCTGGATCATTGACCCGATCGACGGCACCAAGAACTTCGTCCGCGGCGTCCCGGTCTGGGCCACCCTGATCGCCCTCGTTGACGAGGGCGAGCCGGTGGTCGGCGTCGTGAGCGCGCCGGCGCTGGGCAAGCGCTGGTGGGCGGCCAAGGGAGCGGGAGCCTACACGGGCCGGTCCCTGGCAGCGGCCACCCGGCTGAAGGTGTCCAACGTATCCAGGCTCGAGGACGCGTCGCTGTCGTATTCCAGCCTTGGCGGCTGGAAGCAACGCGGAAACCTGGATGAGTTCCTGGGCCTCACCGAGGAGGTGTGGCGTACCCGCGCCTTCGGTGACTTCTGGTCCTACTGCCTCGTGGCGGAGGGTGCCGTGGACATTGCCTGCGAACCGGAACTGAACCTTTATGACATGGCCGCCCTGGTGCCGATCGTTACCGAGGCCGGCGGCCGTTTCACCTCCCTCGAGGGTGAGGACGGCCCGTTCGGCGGCAACGCCCTCGCCACCAATTCGATCCTCCACTCGGAAGTCCTCAAGCGGCTCAACCCTGGACTCGACGACCTCCTCTAGGTTCAATCGAACAAAGATTCAATCGAACAAACAGCGGCGGCAGCCCCGGAATAGGGACTGCCGCCGCTGTTTGTTCGGCCAAGGCGCGATATGGACGCGTTCGTAACAAACCGCTTCACAATCGGCGGCCGCCTTTTCCCGGGCTGCGCGGATGTCCTACGCTCGATGCAGGTCACGAGTGCCAGCGCTAAACCCCGGTTTGCTGGCCGGCAACCCTCCAGTCGCGGTGGGGTGCCCCGGGTGACGACCTGGCCGGTCCGGAACGGACCCGGCAAGCGCGGATTCCCACCATGTGGGGTCCTGTTCGAGTGAGGTCCCATGACAACTGCCACTTTCCCCGCTGCCCCTGAACTCCACGCCGGTTCCGATGCCGTGCGGCCTGCCGGGCAGAATGAAGCGAGATTCGCCGTCGCGGCCCGTCCGCTGGCAGCCGTCACGGGGGCCGAAATCCAGGCCCCGCTGATCCAGGGCGGCCACGTCCGCTACGCCAACCTCGATTACGGCGCCTCCGCCCCGGCCCTGTCCGTGGTCTCGGCCTACCTGAACGAGATCCTGCCGTACTACGCGAGCGTCCACCGCGGCGCCGGCTACGCATCGCAAATCAGCACGTCCGTCTACGAGAATGCCAGGGACATTGTGCGGGACTTCGTTGGCGGCCGGCCGGACGACTCCGTGATCTTCACCCGCAACACCACCGATTCGCTGAATCTGCTGGCCGGGTGCCTTCCGCTGCGGGAAGGCCGGCCCGCGGGTGAGGTCCTCTACCTCGACATCGAGCACCACGCCAATCTCCTGCCGTGGCAGAGTGTCCCGCACCGCAGCGTCGTGGCCGCCTCCACCGTCGCAGCCACCGTGGACCGCCTGCGGGACGAGCTCGCGCGCGGCGGCGTGAGCCTGCTGGCCGTGACCGGCGCATCCAATGTCACGGGGGAAATTCTTCCGATCCGTGAGCTGGCCGCATTGGCGCACCAGTTCGGCGCCAGGATCGTCGTCGACGCCGCGCAGCTGGCCCCGCACCGGCGGATCGATATTGCCGCGGACGACGTCGACTACCTCGCCTTCTCGGGGCACAAGCTGTACGCCCCGTTCGGCGCCGGCGTGCTGGTGGGCCGGACGGACTGGCTCGACGCCGGCACCCCGCACCTGGCCGGGGGCGGCGCCGTTCGAGATGCCCGGCTCGACTCCGTCAGCTGGACCACCGGGCCGGCAAGGCATGAAGGCGGCTCTCCGAATGTGCTGGGTGCGGCCGCACTGGCCCGGGCCACGCAGGTGATCGCAGCCCTGGACCCGGAGCAGTGGCAGGCCCACGAGAACGGCATCCGGTCCTTCCTCGTTGAGGGTCTCGAGCGCCTCGACGGAGTGACCGTCCACCAGATCTTTGCGGATTCCTCCTCCGGAGGCGAGCAGGCAGGGACCGGCACCATCGGCGTCGTGAACTTTTCCGTGGAAGGTTACGACGCCGGGCTGGTGGCAGCCTACCTGTCGGCCGAACACGGCATTGGCCTGCGCGACGGCCGCTTCTGCGCGCACCCGCTGCTTAAGCGGCTCGGCCTGCCCGCCGGCTCCCTGCGGGCCAGCTTCGGCCTCGGTTCGCGGCTGGACGACGCCGAGCGCCTCCTGGCCGGTCTGCGGCAGCTGCGGGAAACCGGGCTGGGCTGGGACTATGTGGTGGACGCCGGCCGCTGGGTGCCGGCCAACGATACCCGCAGCTACCCCCACTGGGCGCCGAACACCCCCGGCACCGCCGGTGCCGCCCCCTGCACGACGGACTAGGGCCTAGCCCGGGTGCGGTAAATTCGAAAGGTATCTGAAACCAGCAGGACCTTTCCGAAGGAGATGGCACGTGGCACGCGGCGGCCCCAAACTGCAGACTGAACGGCGCCAGGAACTCGGACAAAGCTTTCAGGACGGCGGAGCGCACTATGAGCGCGTGCGCCCGGGCTACCCGCAGGAATCGGCTGACTGGCTGATCCCGCAAGGGGCCCGGGACGCGGCGGACATTGGCGCCGGCACCGGCAAGTTCACCGCGCTTCTGGCCGCCCGGGGGCTGCACACGGTCGCCGTTGACCCCTCTGCCGACATGCTGCAGGAATTGCGCCGCACCCTGCCGGATGTCACCGCGGTCGAAGGCACCGCCGAGCTCACGGGGCTCGAGCCGGAGTCCTTCGACCTCGTCACCGTTGCCCAGGCGTGGCACTGGTGCGACCCCCGTCTGGCCAGCACGGAGATTGCCCGGATCCTGCGGCCGCATGGCGTCCTCGGCCTGATCTGGAACCAGCTGGACACTGCTGTGCCCTGGGTACACCGGCTCTCTCGCATCATGCACGCCGGGGACGTCCACAAGCCGCACTTCCGGCCGCCCGTGGGCCCCGAGTTCACCGGGCTGGAGAGCCACCTGACCCGGTGGGAGGATTCCGTCACCACGGAGGACATCAAGGACCTGGCCAAGTCCCGCAGCTACTACCTCGCGGCATCGGGTGCCACCCGGGCAAAGGTCATGGCCAACCTCGACTGGTACCTGCACGAGCATTTGGACCATGACCCGGGCAACGTTCTCCGGCTGCCCTACTTAACCCAGACCTGGCGGGCCTTCCGGACCTGATGGCGGGATAGAGCGCTGCCTGCGCGTTGCCCTGGATTGCCTGCCGGCGCCCGTCGGGCTTATCGTTTCGGTATACCTAATAATTGGTTGTAGGCCCATAAAACTTTGACACCGGCCGACCCTACCGCCGGTGCCGATCATCGCGTCAACGCGGACGCACCATTTCACGGGAGCTGGCATTGCTGGACGTAAAAGGACACGGACGACCGCCCCAGGGCACACCCGTTTACAAGCATCCGGGTGCCCGCAGGGCGCTGATCGGCCTGCTGGGGCCGGCGTTCGTGGCGTCCATCGCCTACGTGGACCCTGGAAATGTGGCCGCCAACCTGACCGCGGGAGCACAGTACGGCTACCTGCTCGTATGGGTCCTCGTGGCCGCAAACGTCATGGCCGTGCTCGTCCAGTACCAATCCGCCAAGCTCGGGATCGTCACAGGCAAAAGCCTTCCGGAGATTCTGGGCGAGCGGCTCCGGCCGCTCTGGCGCCGCGCTTTCTGGCTGCAGGCCGAAATCGTGGCCGCCGCCACCGACCTCGCCGAGGTGGTGGGCGGGGCCATCGCGCTGAACCTGCTATTCGGCCTCCCCCTTCCCCTAGGGGCCGTGATCGTCGGAGCTGTTTCGATGCTGCTGCTCGCGGTGCAGGCCCGGGAGAAACAGCGGCCCTTCGAATTCATCATCATGTTCCTGCTCGGCATCATCACCGTCGGCTTCCTGGCCGGGCTGTTCATCAGCCCGCCGGATCCGAGGGCAGCCCTTGCCGGCCTGGTGCCCGGTTTCCAGGGGCCGGACACCATCCTGCTGGCGGCCAGCATGCTCGGCGCCACCGTCATGCCGCACGCCATCTATGTCCACTCGGCGCTGTCCCGGGACCGGCACCGGCCCGACGAACATCAGCACGTTCCTCCGGCGGCCGTCGCCCGCCTGGTCCGGGCTACCCGGCTCGACGTCGTGGCCGCGCTGGCCATCGCCGGAATCGTCAACATCGGCATGCTGCTCCTTGCCGCCTCCACTCTCGGCGGTGAAGAGGGCACGGACACGATTGAAGGGGCGCACGCCGCCATCTCTGCCAATCTGGGCCCCATCGTGGGTGTGATCTTCGCGGTCGGGCTCCTCGCATCGGGGCTGGCCTCCACGTCGGTGGGCTGCTACGCAGGCGGAACCATCATGCAAGGCCTGCTCAAAATCCGGATCCCCGTCATGGGCCGCCGCGTGGTGACCCTGATTCCGGCCGTGGTGCTGCTGGCGGTCGGCTTCGACCCCACGTGGGGGCTCGTGCTGAGCCAGGTGGTCCTCAGCTTCGGGATTCCCTTTGTCCTCGTCCCGTTGGTGGTGCTGACCAGCAACAAGGCGCTGATGGGCAGGTTTGCCGACGGCATGGCCCTCCGCGTCGCCGCCATCATCAGCGTGGTGCTCGTTGTGGCACTTAACCTGGTCTTGCTGTGGCTCACCTTCTCCGGGGGCAGCTGACGGTAGGCTTGGGTCTGTGAAGACCAGTACGCCCTCCTCCTCGATCGAGGACTACGTCAAGGTCATCTATTCCTTTACCGAGTGGCAGCCGAAACCCATCACCTCCACACAGTTGGCGCAGCGCCTTGGCGTGGCCAACTCCTCGGTTTCGGAAATGGTCCGCAAGCTCAAGGACCAAGGCCTCGTAGACCACAAGCCCTACAGCTCCGTCACTCTCACCGGCGACGGTGTCCGGCTCGCCCTGTCCATGGTCCGCCGGCACCGGCTGATCGAGACGTTCCTCGTCCAGGAGCTCGGGTACCTCTGGGACGAGGTCCACGACGAAGCCGAACTCCTTGAGCACGCCGTCTCCGACACCTTCATTGAACGGATGGCGGCCAAGCTGGGGAACCCGACACGGGACCCGCACGGCGATCCCATCCCGGCCGCGGACGGCTCCGTGCTGGTTCCCACGGCCCACCGACTGAGCGAACTCGACGACGGCCACACCGGCCGGATCACCCGGATCAGCGACGAGAACCCGGAGCTTCTGCGCTACCTCGCCGCCGAGGACATCGACCTCGACGCGGAAGTGGAGGTGGTGGGCCGGAGGCCGTTCGGCGGCCCGATCGTCGTGCGGATCGGTTCCGCTGCCGCACCCCGCGAATTCGATCTTGCCGAGGAAGTGGCCTCGGCCCTCTGGGTCCACAGCGATGCCGCGCACGCAGGCTGCAGCGTTTCGGAGAGCTGAGTGAAGGCTGCACTGGACGAGCGCCGGGCCGTGCGCCCCGGCACGCCAGGCTGGAAGGCCTGGTCCGCCGTCGCTGTCGGCGGGCTCATCGGAACCGAACTGCGGTTCGGCGCCAGCCTGATTTTCCCCGAGAGCATCGGTGCTGTGCCGTGGACCACGCTGACGATCAATGTTGCCGGGAGTTTCGTCCTGGCTGCCCTGACCACGCTCTGGATGGCGCGGCCACAGACGGCCTTCTGGCTGCGGGCCGGCATCGGTCCTGGCCTGCTGGGATCCTTCACCACCTTTTCGGCGCTGGTGATGGCGATTGACCAGCAGATCCGCGGCGGCTTCCACGCCACGTGGCTGGCATACCTTGGGCTCTCGCTCGTCCTGGGCCTCGGCGCCGCAGCCGCCGGCTGGAAAACCGGCAAGGCGATTGCCGACCTTACCGGGAACGCCCAATGATGACCGTGCTCCTGGTCGGGGTATGCGGCGTGGCCGGTGCCCTCCTGCGGTTTGCTGTCGACTCCTGGTTTGCGCACCACCAAGGCTCCCGTCCGCACTGGCCGTGGGCAACGCTCGTGGTCAACGTCGCCGGATCGTTCATTATCGGCTTGTCCGTGGGCCTGACCGGGCACCTTGAGCTGGGAGCCGACTGGCACGCCGCCATCGCGACGGGCCTGGCCGGCGGGCTGACCACCTTCAGTTCATGGACCACCGCGACAGTGCGCCTGGTCAGCGAAACGCGTTACCCGGCGGCGGCGCTCAACTTGGCCTCGAATCTCCTCGTGGGCCTCGCAGCTGCGGCCCTCGGACTTGTCCTCGCCGGCTAATGGTCCCCCGGCCCCCATGGGGCCCTACAGGCAGTGTGTCGCGCCTTACACCGGGGCGCCCGAGTGGCTCCGGGCCGCCGTCGTTCCCGTATCGTTGAAGGATGGTTACCCGACGTGAAGCAGCCCAGATCCTCGACATTCCGCTGGAAATGGCGAACCGTCATGGCATCCCCTCACGACTGTCGGAGGCCGAGCTAGGCGAGCTGCTGGACAATCCTCCCGCGTGGCTGGTCCAGTCCAGGGCGAACCGGACAGGCAAGCGGCCAGTCTGGGTCCAGCTCACCTGCGCCGTCTGCGGATTCTCCGAAGCGGCCCGGCCGAAGAAGTGGTGGCCGGACTTCACCTATGTCTGCTGCGCCCACCATGAGGCCCGGGACATCCCGGTCCTCGGACCCGGGCTGGTCCGGAGTGTCTACGACGGCGTCGGCAGCCGTTTCTCAGGCATCGTGGACGCCGCGGTTCCCGAGGCGTAGCTTAAAAGTCGGGGCTACTCCGGGCCCCTGCCGTGAGGGAGAGCACCATGCCTGACAAGACGCCGCATCAGAACACGACGAAGAAGTCGGTCAAAACCATCAAAGAAAAACGGGCGGAGAAAAAGGCGAAGCACATCGTCGATGCCCACACCGATCCGGTGGCACACATCAAGAAGCGCTGACATAGAAACGCAGAAAAGACGCTGAAAAATCGAAAGGCCGGAAGCCGTTGCTTCCGGCCTTTTTTGATGAGTTCCTTGACAGGTCTCGGCGGAGGCGCTCACCCGAAAGGGATGATGCGGCCACGTCCCGTTGAGGCTTTAGTGGTCTTGAGACGTCCACACTAAGCGCGCTGGCAGAGCACTTGAAACAGACCAGGCACTTGAAACAGACCAGGCGCTCGAAACAGACCGGAGGAATGCCAGTGACAACCACACCGGAGACCGAGGCCCACGGGCCGGTCGACTTCGTACTTCTAGAGTTCCCGCTGGCGGGACTTACGGGACGGGCCAGTGAAGAACTGATCAGGCTCGTCGAACAGGGCGTGATCCGCCTCTTCGATCTTCTCGTCGTCATGAAGAATGAGGACGGCACAGTCGAGGTGCTCGAACTGACCGACCCAGGCGGCCCCGCGGCGTCGTTCTCCTATTTCGACGGCGCACGGACCGGGCTTCTCGGCGAGGACGATATTGCCGAGGCTACGGCCGCGGTCCTCCCCGGGACAGTGGCCGCGCTCATCGTCTACGAGAACATCTGGGCGGCACCATTTGTAGCGGCCGTCCGCGAAAGCGGGGGCGAGCTCATTGCGAGCACCCGGATCCCCGCGCCGGACGTGATGGAAGCACTCGACGCCCTTGAGGCGCGCGACGCCGCGCCCCAGGCAGCGGACACCTAAGACCCGACGCACGACGTGAGAGGAGAACAATTATGGGACTTCTGAGGGGTATGGCCCGCACGGCCGTAGTTGCCGGGACGGCATCAGCGGTCAGCGGCCGCGTCCAGCGGCGGCAGGCTTCGAAGTTTGCCGAGAAGGACGCCGCGACCGCGGCCAAGCAACAAGAGGCCTACGACGCGCAGATGGCCCAGCAGCAACCGCCCGCCTATCAGGAGCCTGTCTACCAGCAGCCGCCGCCCCCTCCCCCGGCCCCGGCCCCGGCGTCGGCGCCTGCTGGCAGCGGCGACACCATCCAGCAACTCAAGGACCTCGCAGCACTGAAAGAGCAAGGTATCCTCACCGACGAAGAGTTCGCGGCCCAGAAGGCGAAAGTCCTCGGCATGTAGCGCTCCCGCCGTGGGACGGGCAAAAGGGAGGGGAAGCGTCAGACGACGCTTCCCCTCCCTTAGCCGCGAGTGCTTTATGGCGATGGTTCTAGCGAGCAGGGTTTCTAGGGAGCCGTGTTTCTCGGGAGCCGGGTTTCTAGAGAGCCGGGTTTCTAGGGAGCCATGACGACGAAACCGGCCGGCGGGACTTCGATCCTGATTGCCAGGCCGTTCCGGGGCTCAGCCGCTACCAGCGAGCCCACTTTGCTGCTATCAGTTGAATACACGCACTGGAACTTGTCGCCGGCCGAGTGCAGGCCGGCATCAATTGTCACCCAGGCTGTCCGCGGCGAGGCCCAGTCAGTGTTAATGGCGCAGACTACCTCCCTGTTCGACAAGATCCGGCTCCAGGCCACAATGGAAGTCATCCGCCCGGGACCGATGCGTTCCGGATACCAGAAGGCGGCGCCGTCGTCGGAAATGGGGCGTAGGTACTGCCTTCCGCGTCGAAGCGCGAGTTCCTGTTTCCGGATGTCCAGAATTTTTCCAAATTCCCGGTAGGTGTCCTGAGACTCGTCGAAGAAGTGCCTTTCGCGGCTGCGGAACGAGCCGAAGGGGCCTCCGAACATTGCTTCCCGAATGTATCGGTCTGCTTTGAAGTCCTCTGCGGGCTGCGGGTTGACCTCGGGCGGGAATTTCCCATCGAATCGCTGCTCGCTGCCGTAGTAGATGCACGGGATACCGAGTGTGGTGGCGTTCATGGCGAGGATGGCGAGCTCCAGTTCCCGGCCGTCCTGATCGGCGGCGAACCGTGCCTTGTAGCTTTTCCCCAGGCGGACCAGGTCATGGTCGTCGTAGGCCGTAACGACGTGATTGCGGAACCAGGTGTGGGTTGCCTTGTCGACCTGGATCGAGTTGCGGAAGAGGTCGAAGTACCCGGCCGGGTCCCCCCAGCCCTTGACAGCGTCGACCATTCGGCCCTGAACGTCCGCCAAGCCCAGGGCGGCATCGAGCCCGGTTTCGTCCCGGAGCCTGATAGCGTCCTCGCGGCTGCCGGTGATTTCCCCGACGAGGAAAAACGAATCCTTGCCGATGGTCTGGGCGAACTCGTGGATGGCGGAGGTGAAGAAGCGCGTGGCACCCGGGTCCATGTGCTTGACCGTATCCACGCGGAAGCCGTCCACGTCTGCGTAGGCAATCCAGTACCGGTACGCCTCCACGAGTGTTCTAAAGCCGGCCGAGGGTGTGTATCCGCCGACCGGGCCGGCTCCCTGATGGATGTCCTTCAGCCCGAAAAAGTCCCCCTCAGTGGTCTCGTGGGGATTATCCCAGTTGACGATCTGGCCTTTGCGGGTGAACACGGCGTCGGCCTGGAGTTCACGCGGCCATATGGCACAGTCCAGGTCAGGCGGGTCGATCGGTGCGGGGAACGGCAGACTCGGAACGCCGTGAGAGTCCCGCCAGCCGGTGACCGGATAGGTGGCGCCGGTCCACACCGGAACGTAGGGCTGCCCTGTGTTCGGATCCACGGTATCGTACTGGAACACGTCCGCGGAGTGATTGAGAATCACGTCAAGGATGACGTAGAGCCCTGCATCGTGGGCTGCGGCCACCAGGTCTTTGAAGTCCTCGGCTGTACCGAAGTGGGGGTCGACTTCAAGGAAGTTCTGCGTCCCGTAGCCGTGGTAGTCGTCCACGCCGGGCCGTTGCCGCAGCACTGGACTGATCCAGAGCGCGGAAACCCCCAGTCTCTTCAGATAGCCAATTTTAGATTTGACCCCCTTCAGGGTGCCGCCTAGCCACTGCGCTCCGGCGGTCTCCCAGCCCTGGGTCTCGGCCGTGGACTGAACGGCATTATTCGCGTCCGCCGGTGAAAAAAGTGGCGTGCTGCCCTGCACGACCTGCCCGGAGGCGTCCTTGTAGCCGTCCTCCTTTGCGTCGGAGAAGCGGTCTATCAGCAGGAAGTAGATCACCTGATCCGACCAGTCAGTCGGTGACGGATGGTAGTGGTTTTGCTTCAGGATTTCCGTCCACGGAATGTGATTAATAATGCTGGAAAACACGATGTCCTTCTTTCACTGACGGCAGAGATCGGCGGAAATGGTGTGTTGTCGGCTTACTCTGGGTGGGTCCGCAGGGCCTCGCGCTACATCCAGCTGGGTGCTACCTCAGTATGCAAAACCCGACGCGTAAGGGCCTTCGGG
>JBKPJW010000552.1:0-3198 GCA_046730875.1 Actinomycetota bacterium
ATCTTGATCCCTGGCGCTATGGACAGGTCACCGTCGAGGAAGCGGCGGACCGGTTCCAGCATGTCCGAGGGCGTCCACTTGCTGAGGTCACTCATGATTTTCCTCCTGCGTCCACGCCCCCGCCATGGCATGGTCCGGGGCTGTGACCCCATTACACGCTCGCGGCGCACCGGCGCCAAGGGCAAAAAGGCCCGGCGCGGCGGCCCGGCGCGGCGGCCCGGAGGGACCGCGTCCGGGAGTGCAGCGCTGGGGGACGCTCCCGGACGACGGGGGGTGCCGCCGTCGTCCGCCGCCGCCACTGGAGCGGTCGACTCTGCGGAAGCGGTCGAGGCCGCCGGGGCGGTCGCGTCCGGAGCTAGTGGCCCATTCCGAGGCCGCCGTCGACCGGGATGACCGCGCCCGAGATGTAGGACGCCTCGTCGCTGGAGATCCAGCGAACGACGTTGGCGACCTCGGAGGCCTCGGCGAAGCGGCCGGCGGGAACCTTGGTCAGGTAGTCCTTCTGCGTGGCCTCCGGCAGCTCTGCCGTCATGTCCGTGTTGATGAAGCCGGGTGCCACCACGTTGGCGGTGATCCCGCGCGCTCCGAGCTCGCGGGTGAGCGAGCGGGCGATGCCCACCAGGCCGGCCTTCGAAGCGGAGTAGTTGATCTGGCCCGGCGCGCCGTACAGACCCGAGACAGAGGAAATCAGCACCACGCGGCCCTTGCGGGCGCGGATCATGCCCTTGGATGCGCGCTTGATGACGCGGAAAGCGCCGGTGAGGTTCGTGTCGATGACGGAGGTGAAGTCGTCCTCGCTCATCCGCATCAGGAGGGTGTCCTTGGTGATGCCGGCGTTGGCAACCAGTACCTCTACCGGGCCGTGGGCGGCTTCGACTTCGGCGAAGGCGGCGTCCACCGATGCTTCATCAGTGACGTCCGCTTTGACACCGAGGATGCCCTCGGGCAGCTCCGACTCGCTGCGGAAGGTCACCGCCACCTTGTCACCGTTGGCCAGGAAAGACTCGGCGATGGCCAGGCCGATCCCCCGGTTCCCGCCGGTGATCAAAACGCTGCGGCCGGTGGTGGGTGTTTCAGACATATGGGGCTCCGGGATTCTGCGGCCGGGCGGGCCGCGCTGGGGGCTGGATTTTTCCTGCCTCCGATCTTAGCGCCCGGTTTGCCTCCGTTTGGGCGGCTCCCCCGGATGGTGCGAGAATTGAGGTAAGCCTTGGGAGCGTGATCTGACAGCCGTGACACTCAAAAACCGCGCCGGCGTTCCGGTGCCCGGGAGGCCGGACGCCGAGTCCGGCGATACCGAGGTGCACAGCATCACGGACGCCGCGGCCGCGCATTCGGACGAGATGCGTGAGCGGATGATCAAGTACGCCGTGGCCATGGGCATCCGCATGGTCTGCCTGATCCTGATCTTTGTGGTGGATGGCTGGTTTAAGCTCATTCCGGTCCTCGGGGCCGTCTTCCTGCCCTGGGTCGCGGTGGTCATTGCGAACGGCAGCGATAAGGCGGAAGTCCACAGCGATTCCCTCCTGGACTATGCGCCGCTCGCAGAGCTGGACGCCCCGGATCCCGCCGGCCAGGGCGCAGCGGCAGGAGATGACGGCTCGGGCACGCTGCTTCAGGGCGAGCTGATCGATGATGAGAACGACGACGACAACCACGGACGGGCAGCTTCATGAACCTCTTTGACCTGGCCGGCAACAGTGGCGACACCGCTGCCGCCCCCGGCACCGTGTGCTCGCGGAAGGCCTGCCGTGCCGCAGCGGAATGGCAGCTGCTGTGGAACAACCCCAAGATCCACACCCCGGAGCGGCGCAAGATCTGGCTGGCCTGCGATGAGCACCGTGCCTGGCTCGAGGACTACCTCCAGACGCGCGGGCTGTGGAAAGAGACTCTGGCCCTCGGCGAAGAGGCCGTGCCCCTCGACCCGTCAGGCAGGGTCGGCTGAATGTACCGTTTCCTCCTTTCCAGCAAGTGGCTGGGGTACTTGCTGCTCGCCGCGATCTTTGCCGCCGGCTGCGTGGGCCTGGGCCGGTGGCAGATGGACCGTCGCGCCGAAACCCTTGCCGAAATCAACCGGGTGACGTCCAACTACTCCGCAACCCCCGTGCCCTTCACCGAGGTCAAGGACCAGTTCAGCGGTCTCGATCCGGAGCGTGAGTGGACCCAGGTGGAGCTCAAGGGCAGCTACGACGCCTCCGGCCAGCGCATCGTCCGCAACCGCCCGCTCAACGGCCAGCCCGGCTACGAAGTAGTGGTCCCCTTCCGGCTCGATTCCGGCGAAACCGTGGTGATTGACCGCGGCTGGCTGCCCATCGGGAACAGCACCCCGGGCCAGCCGGACTCGGTCCCCGCGGCGCCGCAGGGCCCCGTGACGGTGGTCGCCCGCCTCAAGCCGGCCGAGCCGGGGCTGCAGCGCGGCGCTCCCGACGGCCAGCTGGCCTCAATTGACCTTCCTGCCTATTCCGCTCAGCTGGGCTACCCGCTGCTCACGGGCGCCTACGGACAGCTGGCCGCCGAATCACCGTCGGTCCAGGACATGCCGTTCCCGTTTCCCAAACCGTCCACCGATGAAGGCACCCACCTGTCCTACTCACTGCAGTGGTTCGCGTTCGGCGTGCTGATGTTCGTAGGGTTCGGCTATGCAGCCCGGCAGCAGGCCCGAAACGCCGCGATTGATGCTGAGGACGCCGAAGCCGAGGCGGCCGAGGGCGGGTTCCTGCACTCGAGCGGTCCGGTGGTGCGGCGCCGTCCTGCTCCCCGGAAACGCAAGAACGCGACGGCGGAGGAAGAGGAAGACGCCATCCTCGACGCCCAGGGCTACTGACCGATGAGCCTTGAGACTTTTCCCGATCCCGTGGCAAACGTGAAGCGCGCCCTCACTGCCCTGGGCGCACCGGACACCGTGACGATGTTCGATTCGAAAGTCCCGACGGCGGCCGCCGCGGCCGCGGCGCTGGGGTGCGACGTCGCGGCCATCACCAACAGCCTGGTGTTCGACGTTGAGGGCGCTCCGCTGCTCATCCTGGCCAGCGGCTCGGCCAAAGTGGACGTCCGCAAAGTAGCCGAACGGCTCGGAACGGGCAGGATCCGCCGGGCCTCCCCCGAGTTCGTCCTGGAGCACACGGGCCAGGAAGTGGGCGGAGTAGCGCCGGTGGGACACCCGGAAAAGATCCGCACCGTCCTGGACCAGTCCCTGGC
>JBKPJW010000553.1:0-4596 GCA_046730875.1 Actinomycetota bacterium
ATGAACGCGCTGGAGGGGGACCGTACAGTGATCATCTGGCACGCCTTCGGGGTCTCAAGGCGGAGGAACGTCATGGCGATGATGGCTGACCCGGAAAACCACGCGCAGCATTCTTTGGCCGGCCGGGGCGTGTATCTCCACGACGACCACGAGATCGTGAGACGGGGCCTGCGCCAGCTGCTGGGCTCAGTTGGTCTGAGAGTCGCCGGGGAATCAGGGTCCGCGTGTGTGGCGGTCCGGCGGACCCCTGCCCTCCGCCCCGCGCTGGTCATTGTTGATGATGATCTTCCGGACGGTTCCGGTGCCGAGGTGTGCCGGGCCATCACCGCGGCAGACCCGATCATCCGATGTGTGCTGATGACCGAGGACAGCGATGAAGCCGTGCTGATCGATGCCATTCTGGCCGGTGCGTGGGGGTGCCTGTCCAAGCGGGACGACGGCAGCGAACAGCTCCGGCTCATCCGCCGGGCCCTGGCCGGGCACACCGCGTACAGCGGGCGCTTCCAGCCCGCGCTCCTTGCCCCGTCCGCTCCGCCCGCGCCGCCACGCCTGGATAAGAGACTTCTGAGCCTCACCAGACAGGAAATGAATGCCGCCATCGGCCTGGGGAAAGGGCTGAGCAACCGCCAGATCAGCAAGGAGATGTCGCTGGCGGAAAAAACCGTGAAGAACTTGGTCTCCTCCGTGCTGACTAAACTCGGGATGGCGCGCAGGACACAGGCCGCCGTGCTCATCACCAAGGCGCTGAATCCTTCGGAGGACCCCGCCGACGGTGACTACCGGTCCAGCCTGTACCCGGATCTGATCGCCGAGGTCACGGCCGCACTACTGAACTGCACCAGCGAGTCCCGCACCGTGCCCCTCACAGACGAACTTCGAGCAAGGGACGCCGGGCGGCTTGCCGACGCACTTACCGCGACCCGGGGCGGTCGGCGGGGACTCCGCCCGCTGCAAAGCGGGACTTAGGAACGCGGGACTTTGGAACACGGAACCCGCGAACAGTGTTCCTGGGTCCCCGCCCGGCAAGCAGAAGCATCCGCGTAGCCCCTAAGCGCGGCGGCTTTGGGAGCGTTGAGGCGTGAGAGCGCGGCTTGTGGCCACGGAAGGGAAGCTGGTGCATCGCCGCCCGCGACCACCGGAAACTTTGGCAGAATATTCCGTCTCCGATCTCCCATTCACACCGGGACCCATGGCTCAGGGCTGCTCCTGGTTCGGGTCGGGGGTGGCCACCCAAACGGTCCGGGTGGCGCGGGGTTCCAGCTCGACGTCGTCGGGGAACCGCTGCACCAGTTCTTCCACGTAGGTCCACCGGCGGCTCGGTCACTACATCCGCCGTGATCGACGGGCCGGCAAGCGCAGGGAAGCCGTCGTCGACGTCGGCCGCGACGACGGCGAAGCCCTGCTCGCGCAGCAGCTCGAGCATCTGCGGGTCTTTGTCGACGCACGTCACCACGGCGTCTGGGTACCGCTCGCGCAGCAGCTGGCTACCTGCGCCAGTGCCGGCACCGAGGTCAACGACGCTGCCCGCAGATGGCATCCCTATCAAGTCCAGAACGGCTGCCAGGTGGTCGCCGAACACCTCGGCATCGAGGTCTAGGACGCGGTGCTGGCCATGATCATCGGATCGCTCGCGGGGTTGGTGGTCGATGTGCCGCGTCCGGTGGGGCTGGTGATCCATGCTCATCGTCCTTCTACTGCGGCGGCAGGGCCCAAGTCGGCGGTTTTCCGCCCGTCGTCAAAGCCATGGCGTCGGTGACCCAGCGCGACCTTGGAGACGGCGGCCTCCGAGGTGGCCGAGAAGGGACCGAAGCGCCCCTCCACGGCCCACCGGGTTTCCTCTTCGATGAGATCAGCGTTGATCCTTGCGCCGGTCATGACACCCTCGGCCGCCGCGGTGATCACCTGGGCCATTAAGTTGGAGACATTGCCTGCCGCGTACACGCCGCTGACGGCCGTCGCACCCATAGCATCGGTCTCGATAAACCGTCCGGCCCCCGACGGGTGTACCTGAGGATTTAGCCCGAGTGATTCCAGAAGCGTGGATCTGGCCTCCATCCGCGTTCCGACAGCCAGGGCCTGCACGTCGAACGAGGAGCCCTGGCGGAGCGTAAGCCCCGTCAGGACGCCGTCGACAGCGTGAACAGAAGCCACGGCGCCATCAACGACCGTGACGGACCGGGCAGCGAGCTTGTCCCACTCCTCGTCGGTGGGTTCCACGTTGCCGTTGAGGAAAAGGGTGATATCCGGGGACCACTGCCTGAACAACAGTGCCTGATGGGCCGACAGCGGGCCGGTGCCCAGCACGCCAATCCGTTGCCCGCGGATTTCCCAGCCATGGCAGTAGGGGCAGTGCACAACGCCCTTACCCCATTGCTCCCGCAGCCCGTCGATGGGAGGCAGCTCGTCCGTCAACCCGGTGGTGACGAGGAGGCGTCTGCCGGAGAACCGGCGGGCATCTCCGAGGATCACCTCGAATCCATCGGGGGTTCGCCGTGCCGAAACGGCTTCACCGTCAATGACCGTTCCTCCATAGGCGCGTACTTCGCTGCGTCCGCTGGACAGGAGTTCCCAAGGGTTCATGCCGTCCCTCGAAAGGTACCCGTGGACACCTGCCGCGGGTGCGTTGCGTGGACTTCCGGAATCGATGACCAGCACCGAGCGCAGCGCCCGGCAAAGTGTCGTGGCTGCGCTGAGTCCCGCCGCGCCGCCGCCAACAATTACAACGTCATACCGTGAGGGATCCATGCTCATTCATCCTTGCTCGCGTCCTGAAAGTTCGCCGCCAACCTCCTTGGGCGGTAAAACCAGCTTCCATCGCTCCAGTGAGGTTTGGCAAAGGTGATTGCTGTTATGGCAAAATGGAGGAATGGTAGATGAGCTTGACGACGTTCTCGGGGCGGTCGGCCCCCGGCTTAAGGCCCTCCGCACGGAGCGGAACCTCACCCTCGGGGATGTGTCCTCCGCATCCGGAGTATCGGTGAGCACCTTGTCCCGCCTGGAATCCGGCCAACGCAGGCCAAACCTCGAAATCCTGCTGCCGCTAGCGAGGTTGTACGGTGTTCCCCTCGATGATCTGGTCGGCGCCCCGCCCACCGGAGATCCGAGAATTCACCTGCGGCCCATCACCCACGGCGGCATGACGGCTGTTCCTCTCACCCGCCGCCCGGGCGGACTGCAGGCCTTCAAGATGGTCCTCGCCGGCGAGGCCCGCGGGGCAGAGCCCGATCCGCGCGTTCACGAAGGCTACGAATGGCTATACATCCTCAACGGACGACTGCGTCTGGTGCTGGGCGACAAGGACTTTGAACTTCGCCCTGGCGAAGCCGCGGAATTCGACACCCGCACACCGCACTGGTTCGCCAGCGCTGACGGCCGACCCGTCGAGTTCCTCAGTCTGTTTGGACAGCAGGGAGAGCGGATGCACGTACGCGCACGGCCCAAGCCCTCGTAGTCGAAGAGGCCCGATGGCGCACGTACCGGAACTTCGTACTCTTAGCGCCGACCACGGACGGCCTCACCCGGCTTGGGGAGTGGTGCCCTAATGCTCTGAACTTCCGAATTTCGGGCACGTCGTCCCCTACGCTTCCGCTGACTTGAGCTTCCGGCGTTTGCGCCGGCGCCAGACGATCACCAGGCCAAGCACGACGATGGGGACCAGCACCCAGCCGCCAATGTCGAGAGCGTCACCGATTGCATGGGCCAGTGCCCCGGCCAGATAGGCGAGAACGCTGAGGCTCGCGACCCATGCAATGGACCCTGTGATGGTCCACAGCAGGAACTTGGGCCACGGCATCTTGGCAGCCCCCGCGGCAATGGCGCCCCAGAGCCGGACGACGATGACCCAGCGGCCGAAGAACAAGGCTTTGCCGCCGTGCCGTTCGAAGAACGACTCCATTTGGACGATGCGCTTCTCGTCGGCGTGGAAGCGCTGCGCAAGTCGCAGCATCAACGGACGGCCTCCCACCCGCCCAAGTACGTAGCCGATAGTGCTCCCGAGCATGGCGCCCAGGCTGCCGACCACGATAACGGCAGCAAGGTTCAGATCTCCGTGGCGCGCCGAGGCGTAGGCCCCAAGCAGCACGGCGACGGCGGGAAGCGGTACACCGGCGCACTGGGCCAGCACAATCACGAAGACGCCGAAGTAGTACGCCCATTCGTCAGCAATCCCTGCTTCCGCGGCCACCAGGCCTGCCCAGCCGAGCGCCACGAAGCGGAGCCCAGCTAATCCGGTCATCGCTCACACCTCACTTCGATGCTCCGCCGTGTACGTAATGGCGGTCCCCGCGCTGCCCGCGTTTGTTCTGCGGCCGTGACCCCGCGACGACGCCGGGATGGCCTCTGTATACGCTTGTGGCCCGGGCTGCGTCAAGACCACGCTGCGGTCACAACCCGGCCCAGCGGCGGGACCGCGTTTCAGGTCTGCGGCGCCAGCCTGGGCGCTCGGGGGACACGAAAGCCGGCCCAGGTGGGGTGGGTAGTCCACGCTTCGGGCTTCGAGGCGGGCGTGGAACGTCTGATATTTGTTGCTTGGGTCCACAACAGATCCGCCAAGGTAGGCGAACCCCGCGCTTCATGCCATTCTTATCAGCTCTTATC
>JBKPJW010000554.1:0-7432 GCA_046730875.1 Actinomycetota bacterium
AACGACAAGCTGGACAACCTGAACTTCGTGATCAACTGCAACCTCCAGCGCCTGGACGGGCCGGTGCGCGGCAACGGCAAGATCATGCAGGAGCTCGAAGCCTTCTTCCGCGGCGCCGGCTGGAACGTCATCAAGGTCGTCTGGGGCCGGGAGTGGGATGACCTCCTGGCCAAGGACACCGACGGGTCGCTCGTGAAGATCATGAACGAGACCCCTGACGGTGACTACCAGACCTACAAGGCCGAGTCCGGAGCGTTCGTCCGCGAGCACTTCTTCGGCAAGACCCCGCAGACCAAGGAAATGGTCCAGGACCTCTCCGACGACGAGATCTGGAACCTCAAGCGCGGCGGCCACGACTACAACAAGGTCTACGCCGCGTACAAGGCCGCCACCGAGTTCAAGGGCAAGCCCACGGTCATCCTGGCCCACACGGTCAAGGGCTACGGCCTGGGCACACACTTCGAGGGCCGCAACGCGACCCACCAGATGAAGAAGCTCACCCTCGCGGACCTGAAGGCCTTCCGCGACCACCTGCGCATCCCGATCACGGATGACCAGCTCGAAGGGGACCTTTACCGGCCCCCGTACTACCACCCCGGCATGGACTCCCCCGAGATCCAGTACCTCATGGAACGCCGCCGCGCCCTCGGCGGCTTCGTCCCCGAGCGCCGCTCCAAGCACAGCGACGTCACGCTCCCGGATGAGAAGGTCTACGAGGTCGCCAACCGCGGTTCCGGGAAGCAGCTGGCCGCCACCACCATGGCGTTCGTCCGGCTGCTCAAGGACCTCATGCGGGACAAGGACTTCGGCAAGCGGATCGTGCCGATCATTCCCGACGAGGCCCGTACGTTCGGCATGGACGCGTTCTTCCCGACGGCCAAGATCTACAACCCGAACGGCCAGAACTACCTGTCCGTGGACCGCGAGCTGGTCCTGGCCTACAAGGAGTCCATCTCCGGCCAGATCGTGCACGCCGGCATCAACGAGGCCGGATCCGTGGCGGCCTTCACCGCCGCCGGCACGTCTTATGCCACGCACGGCGAACCGCTGATCCCGATCTACGTCTTCTACTCGATGTTCGGTTTCCAGCGCACCGGCGACTCCTTCTGGGCCGCAGCGGACCAGATGACCCGCGGGTTCATCATCGGCGCCACCGCCGGCCGCACCACCCTGACCGGCGAAGGCCTGCAGCACGCTGACGGGCATTCCCCGATCCTGGCCGCGACCAACCCTGCCGTCCTCACCTACGACCCCGCCTACGGCTATGAGATCGGCGTCATCATGCGCGACGGCCTCAACCGCATGTACGGTCCGGGCCCGGCGGACAACGACCCGTCGCGGAACGTGATGTACTACATCACCGTCTACAACGAGCCGATCTCCCAGCCGGCGGCACCGGCGGAAATCGACGTCGAGGGCATCATCAAGGGCATTTACCTGCTGGCGCCGGCCAAGATCGACGGCCCGCGCACGCAGATCCTTGCCTCCGGTGTCTCGGTGCCGTGGGCCCTGGAGGCACAGCGCGTTCTCGCCGAGGACTGGGGCGTCTCCGCGGATGTCTGGTCCGTGACGTCCTGGAGCGAACTGCGCCGCGACGCCATGGCCGCGGAGGAGGAAGCCTTCCTGAACCCGGGCCAGCCCGCCCGCGTTCCGTTCGTCACCGAGCAGCTCGCCGGCGCGACCGGCCCGATCGTTGCGGTCACCGACTACATGAAGGCCGTCCCGGACCAGATCCGGCAGTTCCTCCCGAACGAGTTCGCCTCGCTCGGCGCGGACGGCTTCGGCTTCTCCGACACCCGCGCCGCTGCGCGCCGCTTCTTCAAGAACGACATCCACTCGGTGGTTGTCCGTTCCCTGCAGATGCTGGCCCGTCGTGGCGAGGTCGATGCCCAGGCCCCGGCCCAGGCGATCGAGAAGTACCGGCTGCACAACGTCAATGCCGGCACCACCGGCAACGCGGGCGGCGACTCCTAGCGAGGCCCCTGGCGGGCCGCGAGGCCAGGCAACCGCGTCCGACGGCGGCTCTCACCGAAAGTGGGGGCCGCCGTCGGGCGTTTAACCCCTCCGTCTCCCTCCGATGGCGTAGCCGCTCCGTCGCGCTCCGGCGGACAGCCCGGCGCCGCTGTGATGCAGGACAAAGGCAGTTGTAGCCTTCGCACAAAATGGAGCTTGGGCGGTGCGCCCCGTATGCTCAATGCATGGCAGAGCCGATCACCACTCCCGAAAAACGCAAGCCGGCCTCGAGGGCGATGACTCCGGAGAAAGCCGAAACCCTCAAGAAGCTGCGGGCCAGCGTGGGCCAGCTGTCCACGACGACGCTGCGCCAACTGGAGAAGTCCCTGCCGTGGTACAGCCGGCTGAACTCGGACGAACGTTCCGCCCTGGGCATGGTGGCCCAGAACGGCATCGCGGCATTTGTCACATGGTACGAGCGGCCGAGCTCGCCGTCGTGGATCCTTTCCGACGTCTTCGGCACCGCCCCCACCGAACTGACCCGCTCCATCAGCCTGCAGAAGGCGCTCCAGCTCATCCGGATCGTCGTGGAAGTCGTGGAGGACCAGGTCCCCGTCATCGCTCCGGAGGCGGACCAGTCGGCCCTCCGGGAAGCTGTGCTGCGCTACTCGCGGGAGGTCGCCTTCGCGGCCGCCGACGTCTACGCCCGCGCCGCGGAATCCCGGGGCTCCTGGGATACCCGCCTGGAAGCCCTGATCGTTGATGCCATCCTCCGCGGCGAAAACACAGACGCGCTGCGGTCCAGGATCGCGGCCCTGGGCTGGAAAGCGCAAGAACGCTTCACGGTCATGGTCGGCAATTCACCGTCAGAGCCCAGCGCCAGCTACGTCAGCGAACTGCGCCGCACCGCAGGGCGCTTCGCCGAGGACGCCCTCGTGGGCATCCAGGGCGACCGTCTCATCCTCATCCTTGGCGGCGTCCACGACCGTGAGACCGCGTACCTGAAACTCAGCGAACTCTTTGCTCCCGGCGCGGTGGTCTACGGGCCCGAGGCCGGCTCCCTCCTTGAGGCCAGCGGCTCCGCCCAGTCGGCCTTTGCGGGCCTCACCGCGGCCCGCGCCTGGCCGTCCGCGCCGCGCCCCGTAGCGGCCGATGACCTGCTTCCCGAGCGCGTCATTTCCGGCGACGACGCCGCCCGCCGCTCCCTGGTCAAGAACATCTACCGCCCCCTGCTGGCCGCCTCCAACGGGCTCGTGGAAACCCTCGGCACGTACCTCGAACTGGGCCATTCGCTCGAGGCGACCGCCCGCGAACTCTTCGTGCACGCCAACACCGTGCGCTACCGGCTCAAGCGCGTTTGTGATGTCACAGGCTGGGATCCGCTCCTGCCGCGGGAGGCCTTCGTGCTCCAGACCGCCCTCGTGGTGGGCAGGTTGTCGGCCCCGCCGAAGGCCCCCGCCGAGCGGCAACCGTCCCGCAACGGCTCCTGAACCTTTGTAGACTTCCTACAAACTGACCCTGTGAGCTTGGTGCATGAAAACACGAATGTTCACGCAGTAATTTGGAAAGCTGGATACGTGCTTGCAATCGTCTGCCCTGGACAGGGCTCCCAGACCCCTGGTTTTCTGGCCCCCTGGCTGGAACTGCCACCCGTCGCAGGCCTCCTGGCCTCCCTCAGCGAGATAGCAGGTATCGACCTCACCGCGCATGGCACCACCTCCGATGAGGAAACCATCAAGGACACCGCCGTCGCTCAGCCCCTGATCGTCGCCGCGGGCCTCGTGGCCGCAAAGTCGCTGTTCGACGTCGAACTCGGCACGCTTCCGGTCGTCCTCGCCGGCCATTCGGTCGGCGAAATCACCGCGGCCTCCCTGGCCGGTGTCCTGACCGAAACTGAAGCCATGACGTTCGTCCGCGAACGCGCCAACAGCATGGCCGCCGCCGCTGCCGCCGCCCCGACCGGCATGAGCGCCGTCGTGGGCGGTGACCCCGCCGAGGTACTGGCGGCCATTGGCGCCTCCGGAGCCACCGCCGCCAACGTCAACGGGGCGGGCCAGACCGTCGCCGCCGGCACCCTGGAGCAGCTCAGGAAGCTGGCCGAGAACCCGCCGGCCAAGGCCCGGGTCATTCCGCTGAAGGTCGCCGGCGCCTTCCACACCTCCCACATGGCTCCCGCCGGCGCGGCCCTCCACGCCCTGCGCCCGTCGCTGCACCCCAGCAACCCGCAGGTGCCGCTGCTGTCCAACTTCGACGGCGCGGAAGTCACCGATGGCGGCTCCGCCGTCGACAGCCTGATCGCCCAGGTCTCCCGGCCGGTCCGCTGGGACCTCTGCATGGAAACGATGGTGCAGCGCGGGGTGACCGGCGTGATTGAACTGGCTCCGGCCGGAACACTCGCCGGGCTCGCCAAGCGCGGGATGCCCGGCGTCAAGACTGTCACCGTCAAAACCCCGGACGACCTTTCGGCGGCCCTGGCCCTATTTGCAGAACTGGAGGGAGGGGCATGAGCGTTCCCACTCTGAAGCAGGCGGCCCTGCAGGAAAACACCCGCATCATGGGTGTCGGCGCCTACCGGCCCAGCGTGATCGTGACCAACGATGACGTGTGCCAGTGGATCGATTCGTCGGACGAATGGATCCGGCAGCGCACAGGCATCATCACCCGGCACCGCGCACCGGCGGATGTCAGCGTGATCGACATGGCCGAAGGCGCCGCACGTGAAGCCCTGCAAAAGGCCGGCATCGAGGCCTCCCAGCTCGGCGCCGTGATCGTTTCCACGGTGACCCACCCGTACGCGACCCCCTCCGCTGCCGCGAGCCTGGCTGACCGCCTCGGCGCGACGCCGGCCCCGGCCTTCGACATCTCCGCGGCCTGTGCCGGCTACTGCTACGGCATCGCCCAGGGCGACGCCCTGGTCCGCTCCGGTGCAGCCGCCTACGTTCTGGTGGTCGGTGCCGAGAAGCTCTCGGACGTCATCGACAACTCGGAACGGACCATCTCCTTCCTGCTCGGCGACGGCGCGGGCGCCGTGGTGATCGGCCCCTCCGACACGCCGGGAATCGGTCCTTCGGTCTGGGGTTCGGACGGCAGCAAATGGGATGCCATCGGCATGACCCACTCCATGCTGGACATCCGGGAGCTCGCCCTGACCGGCAAGCACGGTGCTGCTGTCAGCGACGAAGAAGCAGCTGTGACCGACTCGTCCCTGTGGCCGACCCTGCGCCAGGACGGCCAGACCGTCTTCCGCTGGGCCGTGTGGGAGATGGCCAAGGTGGCCCAGCAGGCTCTGGACGCCGCCGGTATCCGGTCCGAGGAACTTTCCGCCTTCATCCCGCACCAGGCCAATATGCGGATCATCGACGAGATGGCCAAGAAGCTGCAGCTGCCCGAGAACGTCAAGATTGCCCGCGACATCGCCGACGCCGGCAATACGTCCGCGGCGTCCATCCCCCTGGCCACCCACCGCCTGCTCGAGGAAAACCCCGAGCTCAGCGGCGGGCTGGCGCTGCAGATCGGCTTCGGAGCCGGTCTGGTCTTCGGCGCCCAGGTGGTCGTGCTTCCTTAGGCAGCCACCGCTTTTCTGAACTGAATACGCCCCGCCTGTTTCACCCTTTGCACCGCACGTCCTGACCGACAGGTCTCGTCTCCACGCTGTGCACAGCAAGCATTTCCCGCACCAAGCCGAACCCTCGGTTTGAATCATTTCCGCCCCGGACGCCGGCATTCCACCGGCAGCCGGGGCAACAACTAGAAAAGGAGCCATCAATGGCTAGCAACGAAGAAATCCTGGCCGGCCTGGCTGAAATCGTCAACGAAGAGACCGGCCTGGCCACGGAGGCTGTCGAACTCGACAAGTCCTTCACCGAAGACCTGGACATTGACTCCATCTCCATGATGACCATCGTGGTCAACGCTGAAGAGAAGTTCGGAGTCCGCATCCCGGACGAAGAGGTCAAGAACCTCAAGACCGTCGGCGACGCCGTCAGCTTCATCGCCAGCGCCCAGGCTTAAGTCTGGCTTCCGCCGGCACCGGCGGACCCGGTGGCCGGTCCGGGCGCCGCAACAGCGCCTGGACCGGCCCACCACCATCACTGCACAACCCCATAGTTTTCCCCTCGCAAGCCCCGGCCACCCCGTTCACGGTTCCGGATACGGCAGGCGCACCGACAGAGAGTGATCCCATGGCACGCAAAGTAGTCATTACCGGTCTGGGTGCCACCACACCCATCGGCGGCGATGTCCCCACAATGTGGAAGAACGCGCTCAAGGGCGTCTCCGGCGCGCACACAATTGAAGACGACTGGGTGGCCAAGTATGAGCTGCCCGTCCACTTTGCCGCCCGCGCCTCCAACCCTGCCCTCGAAGTCCTGAGCCGGGTCGAAGCCAAGCGCATGGACCCGTCCACCCAGTTCGCCGTCGTCGCATCCCGTGAGGCGTGGGCCGACTCCGGCATCACCGAAGTTGACCACGACCGCCTCGCGGTCGCTTTCGCCACCGGCATCGGCGGCGTCTGGACGCTCCTGGATGCGTGGGACACCCTGCGCGAAAAGGGGCCCCGCCGCGTCCTGCCCATGACCGTGCCGATGCTGATGCCCAACGGCCCGGCTGCGGCAGTAAGCCTTGACCTGGGAGCCCGTGCCGGCGCCCACACCCCCGTCTCCGCCTGCGCGTCCGGCACCGAAGCCGTGCATGTGGGCCTGGACCTGATCCGTTCCGGCAAGGCCGACGTCGTGGTCTGCGGCGGCGCCGAAGCCGCCATCCACCCGATGCCGATCGCCGCCTTCGCCTCCATGCAGGCTCTCTCCCGGCGCAACGACGACCCCGAGCGCGCCTCACGCCCCTACGACCTTGGCCGCGACGGGTTCGTCATGGGCGAGGGCGCCGGCGCCCTGGTGCTCGAGGCCGAGGAACACGCCCTGGCCCGCGGCGCCCGGATCTACTGCGAACTGGCCGGCACGTCGGTCACCGCGGACGCCTACCACATCACCGCCCCGGACCCTGAGGGCCTCGGCGCCACCCGCGCGCTGAAGGCTGCCATGTTCGACGGCCGCATCCAGCCCGAAGACATCGTGCACGTCAACGCGCACGCCACCTCCACTCCGGTCGGCGACAAGCCCGAGTACGCGGCCCTCAAGGCCGCCCTGGGCAAGCAGGTGGACAGGGTCGCGGTCTCCGCGACCAAGTCCCAGATGGGGCACCTGCTTGGCGCCTCCGGTGCGGTGGAAGCAGTGCTGACCGTCATGGCCATCTACGACCGCAAGGCACCGGTAACCATCAACCTCGAGAACCAGGATCCGGAAATCCCGCTCGACGTCGTCACGACCGCCCGCGACCTGCCCGCTGGCAGCATCGCCGCGCTGAGCAACTCGTTCGGCTTCGGCGGCCACAACGCCGTCATTGCAGTCCGCAGCATCTAGCATTCACGGATGTTGCAGCAAGAGGCCCCTGCCATCGGCGGGGGCCTCTTGCGTTATGGAGG
>JBKPJW010000555.1:0-34852 GCA_046730875.1 Actinomycetota bacterium
CAGTCCAGACAGCCACTGCCTGTTGTACAGGGCCGCGTGCGCTGACCCGTGGACTCAGGGGGGACCCAACGGACACAGCCTAGCGCCGCCGCCGCCCACGGCACAGATCAGAGAGGCACAATTCAGCGGCATAACGCGAAACGCAGGTCAGCGGCCCGGAGCCGCAGATCCGTTGTCGGCGGATCCGCGCTCCAGCAGGGGCTGCATCCGGAACGGGATGAGCTCACCCATTGCCAGGGCCGTATCCGTCCGGTCCACACCGTCGCAGGCCAAAATCTTGCCGTTGATCCGGAAAAGGTCCTCGGCGTCCAGCGCCACCACCCGCAGGAGCAGATCGGCCGATCCTGTCAGCCCGTAGCCCTCCAGGATTTCCGGGATTCCGGCCAACTCCACCGCGAGCGTGCCGAGTTTCTGTTGCTGGACATGGACGGAAATGAAAGCCATCAGCGGGTACCCCAGTGAGACCGGGTTGATGCGTCGCTCGAACGAGAGGAACGCGTGCTTTTTCTCCAGCTGGGCCATCCTGGCCTGCACCGTATTGCGGGAGAGTCCCAGCTTCTGGGCGAGGGCAACTACCGTCTGCCGCGGGTCGATGGCCATGGCCGAAAGCAGGCGGGTGTCAGTGCCATCCAGAGGTTGCATAATGCGCAAGATTAGCACGGTGCCGGGGGTGCTGACAGTGCATAATGCTCAAGATTTTTCCGGGTAGTTGTACCCGATGAGCATTGTGAGTATGGTCACAATTATCCGGGGCAACGGCGCCCGGGCGGCTGGTGCGCCGCGGGATCACGAGTCCTGGGAGTTCCGGTCAGACGACGTCAGAAGGTGCGTACAACTGTGTTGACCGACGACGCGGGCAAGGGCGGCATTGCCGCCGGGGGCCCCGGAAACAGTGAGAATTCAGCGAGGCGGACGGGCGGAGATCTCGTCCAGCTCATCACCCCGGCGGGTGAGCGCATCAGTCATCCGGAGTTTGATCCCTGGGTCCAGGACGTCAGCGATGAGCAGCTTTGCTCGCTGTATGAGGACATGGTGGTCATCCGCCGCATCGATGCTGAAGCCACCGCCCTCCAGCGGCAGGGTGAACTTGCACTCTGGCCGCCGCTGCTTGGCCAGGAGGCGGCCCAGATCGGTTCGGCCCGCGCACTGCGCGAGGACGATTTCGTCTTCCCCAGCTACCGCGACAACGGCGTGGCGTACTGCCGCGGAGTGAAAGTGGAGAACCTCGTCCGCGCCTGGCGGGGCAACGCGTCCGCCGGCTGGGACCCGTTCACGGTCAATGTTGCCACTCAGCAGATCATGATCGGCTCGCAGAGCCTGCATGCCACCGGCTATGCCATGGGCATCCAGAACGACGGCGCCGACTGCGTTGCCGTAGCCTACTTCGGCGACGGCGCCACGAGTGAAGGCGATGTCAGCGAGGCCATGGTCTTCGCCGCGAGCTTCCAGGTGCCGGTGGTCTTCATCTGCCAAAACAACCACTGGGCCATCTCGGAGCCCGTCCGCCTGCAGTCCCACATCCAGCTTGCGGACCGTGCCTCGGGTTTCGGCATCCCCAGCATGAGGGTCGATGGAAACGATGTCCTCGCCGTCATGGCGGCCACCCGTATTGCCCTTGACAGGGCCCGGCACGGCGGCGGTCCCACCTTTATCGAGGCCGTGACCTACCGGATGGGCCCGCACACGACGGCGGATGACCCCACCCGCTACCGTGACGCCAACGAACTCGAGGACTGGGCCGCCAAGGATCCGATCAGCCGGCTGAAATCGCTGCTGGACCGCAAGGGACTCCTGACCGCCGACCTCGAGGCCGCCGTCGCCGCGAAGGCCGATTCCGTGGCCGGGGATCTGCGGTCCGGGACGATCAGCATGCCCGAGCCGCAGCCCCTGGATGTCTTCAAGCACGTTTACAGCACGCCCAACTCCTGGCTGGACCGCCAGCAGGAGCACTACTCCCGTTACCTGGCTTCCTTCGGCGATCCCGCAGAAGCCGCTTCTGAAGAAGGTGCACGCTGATGACGCAGATGACCTTTGCCCGAGCCATCAATTCGGGCCTGCGCAAGTCGCTGGAAAACGATCCCAAGGTGATCCTGATGGGCGAGGACATCGGTGCCCTCGGCGGTGTCTTCCGTGTCACGGACGGCCTGCAGAAAGACTTCGGGAAGCACCGCGTGGTGGACACCCCGCTCGCCGAATCGGGCATTATTGGCACCGCCGTCGGCCTGGCCTACCGCGGCTACCGTCCGGTGGTGGAGATCCAGTTCGACGGGTTCATCTACCCGGCGTTCGACCAGATCGTCAGCCAGGTCGCCAAGATGCACTACCGGACGCAGGGCGCCGTCAAGATGCCCATCACCATTCGAGTCCCGTTCGGCGGCGGAATCGGCTCTCCGGAGCACCACTCGGAATCGCCCGAGGCCTACTTCACCCACACCTCGGGGTTGCGCGTGGTCAGCGTCTCCAACCCCCAGGACGCCTACACCATGATCCAGCAGGCCATCGCCACCGATGATCCCGTGCTGTACTTCGAGCCCAAGCGGCGGTACCACGACAAGGGCGAGGTGGACGAGTCCGTCGACCCCGGCAAAGCCCTGTCCATGGAAAAGGCCCGCGTGGTCACCGAGGGCAAGGACGTCACTCTGGTGGCCTACGGCCCCCTGGTCAAGACCGCCCGCGACGCCGCCCTGGCCGCCGCCGATGAAGGCGTCTCGGTGGAGGTCATCGACCTGCGCTCGCTGGCCCCGCTGGACTTCGCCACCCTTGAGGCCTCGGTCCGCAAGACCGGCCGGCTGGTGGTCACGCACGAGGCCGGGCAGTGCGGCGGGCTGGGCGCCGAAGTTGCCGCGAGCATCACCGAACGCTGCTTCTATCACCTCGAAGCCGCCCCCGTCCGGGTCACCGGCTTCGACGTTCCGTACCCGTACTCGAAGTTGGAAATGCACCATCTGCCTGGCCTCGACAGGATTCTGGACGGCGTGGACCGTGCCCTGGGCCGCCCCAATTCCCTCAGCGGGCTGGAAGGATGAGCGCCACCATGATCAAGGAATTCAGGCTCCCGGACCTCGGCGAAGGACTGACTGAATCGGAAATCGTCGCCTGGAAGGTCGCGGTCGGGGACACCGTCACCCTCAACCAGATCATCGCCGAGGTGGAGACGGCCAAGGCCGTCGTCGAGCTGCCCTCGCCCTTCGCCGGAGTGGTCGCGGCCCTGCATGAACAGCCCGGCGCGGTGGTGGAGGTCGGGAAGCCGATCGTCTCCTTCGAGATCGAGGGCGACGACGGCGCCGGTTCCGCGCCCGACCCGGGTCCGGCTCGGCGTGAGCCGAACCTGGTGGGCTACGGGGCCGTTCTCGAAGGCTCCGGCCGGCCCTCCCGCCGGGCCCGCACCTTCGCCGCCCCGGTGGCCGCGCCGCAGGTGCCCGTTGCGCCGCAGGCGCTCGTTGAGCCGGAGGCAACCCACGCGGCTGCGCCCCTTGCGCCGGTGGAAACCAGGCTGGCCGCGCCGGTTGAACCCGCGCCGGTTGAACCCGCGCTGGTTGAACCCGCGCCGGCGGCCCACGCGCCGGGGGAGCGCCCGCGGTCCACGCCGCCGGTGCGCAAGCTCGCCAAGGATCTCGGCGTCGACCTCGAGGCCGTGACCGGCACGGGTGAGCACGGACTGATCACCCGGGACGATGTCCGGAACTTCGTGGGCGGCGGAGACCTGCCCGCCGCGGCCGTGGAACTCGCCGGTGCGCCGGCGCCGGCGGACGGAAAACAGACGGCTGACCTGGTCCAGGCCCGCGGGGAGAGGGAGACCCGCATCCCCATCAAGGGCGTGCGCAAGTTCACGGCCGCCGCCATGGTGGCCAGCGCCTTCACCGCGCCGCACGTTACCGAGTTCCTGACCATCGACGTGACGCCCACGATGGAACTGCTGGCACGGCTCAAGGCCAGCCGCGCGTTTGCCGGATACAAGCTCACGCCGTTGACTCTCGTGTCCAAGGCCGTGCTGATCGCCCTGCGCAACCACCCGACGCTCAATGCCCGGTGGGACGAGGCCAACCAGGAGATTGTCCAGTTCAACTACGTGAATCTGGGCATCGCGGCGGCGACCCCGCGGGGGCTGACGGTCCCTAACATCAAGGACGCGGACCGGATGTCCCTCATGGAACTCTCCACCGCGCTGACGGAACTGACGGACACCGCCCGGGCCGGGAAGACCAGTCCCGAGGCCCTCTCCGGCGGCACCATCTCCATCACGAACATCGGCGTCTTCGGCATTGACGCCGGCACGCCCATCCTGAACCCGGGCGAGGCCGCCATCCTTGCCCTGGGCGCGGTCCGGAAGATGCCGTGGGAGTACCAAGACGAGGTCGCCCTGCGCCAGGTCATGACGCTCAGTCTTTCCTTCGACCACCGCCTGGTTGACGGCGAGCAGGGCTCACGGTTCCTTCAGGACCTCGGCGCCATGCTGGCCGATCCCGGCATGGTCCTGGCGATGGTCTAGGGACCCCAGGGCTGCCGGCTGCTCCTTTTTGGGGCGGCCGGCAGCTTCCTTGTGTGCCGGTTGTCGCCGCCGGGTTGTTTCCGTACGGGGCACTTTGAGGACAAGGTTCGACGGCGGCGGCCCGGTTGTCGGCGTTTCCGCGCCAAAGTGCGCCGGAGTGCGGCAGGCGGCAGCCTCAGTCCTCCGGCAGGGCGGCCGGGGCCAGGAGCGCGGCAAGCGCCATGCTTTCCAGCAGCGGCCTCGCGCGGCGGACGCCGATCCGGCGGCCGTGGCTGCGCACCGAGTGCGGGGTCGAGTTGATCAGGCCGAAGGTGGCCTGCGCCCGCATCCGCAGCTCGGGCGCCTCCGTGTCCTTGTGAAGCCCGGCCAGCACCTCCACCCAGAGCTCAACGTAATTGCGCTGGAGCGTGCGGACCTCGGCCTGGTCCTCGGCGGCAAGATTGCTGAAGTCCTGGTCCTGGACCCGGATGACGTCGGGATTGCTCAGGGCAAAGTCAACGTGGAAGGCCACCAGGCCGCGCAGCGCTGCCTGGGCGTCGCCGGAATCGGCCACCACCTGACGGCCGCCGTCGAGCAGGTCCTGGCTGACGCTGAGCAGCAGGGCGCCGAGGACGGCCTGCTTGCCGGCGAAGTGACGGTAGACCGCGGGTCCGCTGACACCCGCCGCGGCCCCAAGATCCTCCAGGGAAACGCGGTTGAACCCCTCAACGGCGAAGAGCGTAGCGGCGGCTGACAGGAGGGCCTGCCGCCTGTTCGCCTTGGCCTGGCTCCGCTGTGTATAGGGGGCCGGGGTGGAGGCGGCCCGGGCCGGCAGCGTTCGGGCGTTCTGGCTGGGTTCGGTCACCGGCGCATCCCCTCGTTCCGAATGGTTCCCGTGTTGGACATCACAGTTAATAGAGACTAACCTAAATCTCAGTTATGCGGCACTAACCGAAATAGTCGGGCGGCGCGAATGGCCGCTTCGGTACGCAGGTCAGGGAACGGAAACAGTCAATGGAGACAATCGCCAGCCGGGTGGACGCGAGCAGCGCCGGCTATGCCGCGAACCGCGAGGCGCAGCTGGGGCTGGCCGGCGAGCTGAAGAAGCGCCTCGCCACAGCAGCGCTGGGCGGGCCGGAATCGTCCCGCCAACGCCACGTGGCGCGCGGCAAACTCCTTCCGCGCGAGCGCATCGACCAGTTGCTTGATGACGGCAGTCCCTTCCTGGAAATTGCGCCGCTCGCCGCCAGCGGCATGTACAACGACGACTCGCCCGGCGCCGGTGTCATTGCCGGGATCGGGCTGGTGCACGGCCGGCAAGTGCTGGTGATCTCCAATGACGCCACGGTCAAGGGCGGCACCTACTATCCGATGACGGTGAAGAAGCACCTCCGGGCCCAGGAAATCGCGCTGGAGAACCGGCTGCCCTGCATCTACCTCGTGGACTCCGGCGGCGCCTTCCTGCCCAGACAGGACGAGGTCTTTCCGGACAAGGAACACTTCGGCCGGATCTTTTTCAACCAGGCCAGGATGTCGGCGGCGAAGATCCCGCAGATCGCCTCCGTGATGGGCTCCTGCACCGCCGGCGGCGCCTACGTTCCGGCGATGAGCGATGAGACCGTGATTGTCCGCAACCAGGGCACCATCTTCCTGGGCGGGCCGCCGCTGGTGAAGGCCGCGATCGGCGAAATTGTCACGGCTGAGGAACTCGGCGGCGGCGAGGTCCATTCGAAGATCTCCGGCGTCACCGACCACCTCGCCGAGAACGATGAGCATGCCCTCCAGATCGTCCGCGACATCGTGGCCACGCTTCCCCGCCCGGCCGCCCCCGCCTGGGAGATCGACACCGCCGTCGAACCTCTCGCGGACCCGGACGAGCTCTATGGCGCCGTTCCCACGGACGTCAACGCCCAGTACGACGTGCGCGAGGTCATCGCCCGGTTGGTCGACGGCAGCCGCTTCCATGAGTTCAAGAAGAACTACGGCACCACCCTGGTCACGGGCTTCGCGAAACTGCACGGCCACCCGGTGGGCATCGTGGCGAACAACGGCGTGCTGTTCAGCGAATCCTCGCTCAAGGGCGCGCACTTCATCGAACTCTGCGACCAGCGCGGCATCCCGCTGATCTTCCTGCAGAACCTCTCCGGCTTCATGGTGGGCAAGGACTACGAGCAGGGCGGCATCGCCAAGAACGGCGCCAAGATGGTCACCGCCGTCGCCACCGCCCGGGTCCCGAAGCTCACCGTGGTGATCGGCGGGTCCTTCGGCGCCGGCAACTACTCGATGTGCGGCCGGGCGTATTCACCGCGTTTCCTGTGGATGTGGCCGGCATCGCGGATCTCCGTGATGGGCGGCAACCAGGCCTCCAGCGTGCTGGCCACCGTGAAGCGGGACCAGTACGAGGCACGCGGGGAGGAATGGTCCGCGGCGGATGAGGAAGCCTTCAAGGCCCCCATCAGGCAGCAGTATGAGGACCAGGGCAGCCCCTACTACTCCACCGCCCGCCTCTGGGACGACGGCGTGATCGACCCCGCGGACACCCGCACTGTCCTGGGACTGGCGCTCGACGTCGTTTCCCGCACCCCGCTGCCGGAGACCTCCTTCGGCCTGTTCCGGATGTGAGCTAAGGAATGACCACTACTTCAGCACCCCGGCCGCCGGCACCGGCCCACAAGGCCCTGTTCGGCACTGTGCTGGTCGCCAACCGCGGCGAGATCGCCTGCCGCGTCATCCGGACCCTGCGCGCCCTCGGGATCCGATCGGTGGCGGTCTATTCCGACGCCGACGCCGGCGCCCGGCACGTGCGCGAAGCCGACGTCGCGGTGCGGATCGGCCCTGCGGCTGCCGCCGAGAGCTACCTGAAGATCGACGCGATCATCCAGGCTTGCCGCGACACCGGCGCCGAGGCCGTGCATCCGGGGTACGGCTTCCTCAGCGAGAACGTCGACTTCGCCCGCGCCCTGGAGAAGGCCGGGATAACGTTCATCGGCCCCGGCGTCGAATCCCTGAACGTCATGGGCGACAAGATCCGCTCCAAGAACCACGTCTCCGGCTACGGCGTCCCCGTGGTCCCGGGCATCGCCGAACCCGGCCTGAGCGACGCGCAGCTGATCGAGGCTGCGGCCGGCGTCGGCTTCCCGCTGCTGATCAAGCCCTCCGCCGGCGGCGGCGGGAAAGGCATGCACGTCGTCGAACGGCCCGGGGACCTGCCGGCGACCCTGGCCACCGCCCGCCGGGTGGCGGCCAGCGCATTCGGTGACGACACCCTCTTCCTGGAACGGCTCGTCGCCACGCCGCGGCATATCGAGGTCCAGGTGCTGGCGGACAACCACGGGAACGTCATCCATCTGGGGGAGCGCGAGTGCTCGCTGCAGCGCCGCCACCAGAAGGTGATCGAGGAGGCGCCCTCCCCGCTGCTGGAATCGCTGCCCGAAGGGGCGCAAATCCGGGCCCGGATTGGCGAGGCGGCCTGCAACGCGGCCCGCAGCGTCCACTACTCCGGCGCCGGCACCGTCGAGTTCCTGGTCTCGGACAACGCCCCGGACGAGTTCTTCTTTATGGAAATGAACACCCGGCTGCAGGTCGAACACCCCGTCACCGAGATGGTCACCGGCGTCGACCTCGTGGAATGGCAGGTGCGGATCGCCGCCGGCGAGGAACTGACCGTGCGGCAGGACGACGTCGTGCTCAGCGGGCACTCGGTGGAGGCACGCGTCTACGCCGAAATTCCGGAGAAGAACTTTCTGCCCTCCACGGGCACCGTGCTGCTGCTGGATGAGATCCCGGGACCTGCCCAGCGCCCCAGTGCCCCCGCCCGCAGGGAAGTCGACACACCCCGCGGGCGCGTCCGGGTGGACTCGGCACTGGTCCAGGGCCTCGAAATCTCCTCCAGCTACGATCCCATGATTTCCAAGGTCATCGCCTGGGGCTCGGACCGCACGGCGGCCCTCGACACCCTGGACGCGGCGCTCGCCGGGTACACCGCGCTGGGCATCGACACCAACGTCGAGTACCTGCGGCTGCTGATCAACGACGCCGAGGTCCGCGCGGGCCGGCTCGACACCGGCCTGATCGAACGGAAAATGCCGGACTTCAGCTTCCGGCACGTGGGCGACGCCGAGCTCGTCGCCGCAGCCCTCCTGGTCCTCGCGCAGACGGACGAGGAGCGCCGGCACCAGCCCGGCACCGGGCCGTGGCAGCGCAGGGACGGCTGGCGCTTCGGTGCCCGGGTTCCGCGGCGGATCAGCCTGGGAACCTCCGACGGCGGCGTCGCCGCGGTCGCCGCCACGGGCGACGTGGCGGCAGGCGCCGTCAGGGTGTCCGTCAACGGGGGACCGGAGCGGACCGCGGCGCTGCATCTGATCAGCCGCCGCGAGGCGCAGTTGAGCCTCGACGGCGAAACGACGTCCCATTCATTTGCGCCCGCCTACACCGGTCCCGTTACGCCGGGTCGGGACCATCCGGAGTCCGGCGCACCCACGGAACTCTTCCTGGGCAATGAGGGCTGGTCCTGCCGACTGGAGGTCCTCGACCGCGAGGCCCGGCTCGCCCGGGTGCTGGCCGCCGTCGAACGCGAGGAGGGCGCCGCTGACCCGGCGGTGCGCTCACCGATGCCAGGCACGGTGGTGTCCGTCTCCGTCAGCAACGGCGACACGGTGGAGGCCGGCCAGGTGCTGCTGTCCGTGGAGGCGATGAAGATGGAGCACCAGCTGGTGGCACCCCTCGACGGAACCGTCCACATCAGCGTCGGGTCCGGCGACCTCGTGAAGGCAGACCAGGTGCTCGCCACCATCCACGCCACCGTTCACGCGGCCGCGCAGCCCTCGGCGGAGGACGCAACCGAGGACGCGATCCAGGAAGCCGTCATCGCGATGGGCGCGGCCGAATGAGCACACCGTACTGACCCTGCTTGACTGACCCGGCTTGCAGGCCCCCAGGCAACCCGCACCTTTTCCCACTAGACCACGGATTACAGCAGACACAGGAGTCACCCCATGGCCAGCTTTGAACTCAGCGAGGAATACCAGGACCTCAGCGACACCGTCCGCGAATTTGCCGACGAAGTGGTGGCCCCGGTCTCCACCAAGCACGACGAAGAACGCAGCTTCCCCTACGAAGTGGTCGCCCAGATGGCGGACATGGGCCTGTTCGGCCTGCCCTTCCCGGAGGAGTTCGGCGGCATGGGCGGGGACTACTTCGCCCTGGCCCTGGCGCTGGAACAGCTCGGCCGGGTGGACCAGTCGGTCGCGATCACCCTGGAGGCCGGCGTCTCCCTCGGCGCCATGCCGATCCACCGCTTCGGCACCGAGGCGCAGAAGCAGGAATGGCTGCCGCTGCTGGCCTCCGGCAAGGCGCTCGCCGGCTTCGGCCTGACCGAGCCCGAGGCCGGTTCCGACGCCGGCGGCACCAAGACCACCGCCAAACTTGAGGTCACCGACGGCGGGAAGACCTGGGTCATCAACGGCAACAAGGAGTTCATCACCAACTCCGGCACGGACATCACCAGGCTGGTCACCGTCACCGCCGTCACCGGCGAGGAAGAGCGTCCGGACGGCAGCATCAAGAAGGAAATCTCCACCATCCTGGTGCCCACGAACACCCCGGGTTTCACAGCGGAGAAGGCCTACAACAAGGTCGGCTGGAACGCCTCGGACACGCACCCGCTGACCCTCAAGGACGTCCGCGTGCCGGAAGCCAACCTGCTGGGCGAACAGGGCCGCGGCTACGCCAACTTCCTGTCCATTCTCGACGAGGGCCGGATCGCGATCGCAGCCCTGGCGGTGGGCGCCGCCCAGGGCTGCGTGGACCACTCGGTGAAATACGCCAAGGAACGCAGCGCGTTCGGGCAGAACATCGGCAAGCACCAGGCCGTCGCCTTCAAGATCGCCCGCATGCAGGCCCGCGCCCACACCGCCCGCCTGGCGTACTACGACGCCGCCGCCCGGATGCTTGCCGGCAAGCCGTTCAAGACCGAGGCGGCCATCGCTAAGATGGTCGCAGGCGAGGCAGCCATGGACAACGCGCGGGACGCCACCCAGGTGTTCGGCGGCTATGGCTTCATCAACGAATTCACCGTGGCGCGCCACTACCGCGACTCCAAGATCCTTGAGGTCGGGGAGGGCACCACGGAGGTCCAGCTGATGCTGATCGCCCGCGAACTGGGACTGTAGCCGGCCGGAAGGATCACTGATGATCAACAAAGTAGTTGCCAGCGCCGCCGAGGCTGTCGCGGACATCCACGACGGCGCCTCCCTCGCCGTCGGCGGGTTCGGGCTGTGCGGCATCCCCGTGACCCTGATCGAGGCCCTGCACGTGCGCGGTGCCACGGATCTGGAAACCGTCAGCAACAACTGCGGCGTTGACGACTGGGGCCTCGGGATCCTGCTCAAGGACGGCCGGATCCGGCGCACCATCAGCTCCTACGTGGGGGAGAACAAGGAGTTCGCCCGGCAGTACCTGGCCGGCGAGCTTGAGGTGGTCCTCACCCCGCAGGGCACCCTGGCCGAAAAGCTGCGCGCCGGCGGCGCCGGCATTCCCGCCTTCTACACGCCCGCCGGCGTCGGAACCCAGGTGTCCGACGGCGGGCTGCCGCAAAAGTACGACGCCGAGGGCAACGTCGCGGTTGCCTCAGCTCCCAAGGAAGTCCGCAGCTTCGCCGGCGCCGACTACGTGCTGGAAGAATCGCTCACCCCGGACTTCGGCCTCGTGCACGCCTGGAAGGGCGACCGCCACGGCAACCTTGTCTTCCACGCCACCGCCATGAATTTCAACCCGCTGTGTGCCATGGCCGGGAAGATCACGATCGCCGAGGTCGAGGAACTCGTGGAGCCGGGGGAACTGGAGCCGGAGCACGTCCACGTGCCGGGGATCTTCGTCCAGCGCGTCGTGCTGGCCCCGGAGGGCGAGAAACGCATTGAGAAGCGGACGGTTGCCGTCTCCGCCGGCGCCTCCGGCGCAGCAAAGCAGGCACCAGAGCAGGCAGGAGCATAGCCGTGGAAACGAACAACGACCAGGAGGCGCCGCCCCGTCCGGAAGCAGTCCGGCACGAATACCGGCGGCCCGCCGTCGAGCACCCCGCCGGCATTGAGACCAAGGGCTGGACCCGCAACGAACTCGCCGCCCGGGTGGCGCAGGAACTGCGCAACGGGCAGTACGTCAACCTCGGCATCGGCATGCCGACCCTGATCCCCAACTACATTCCGGCCGGCGTCGAGGTGGTGCTGCACTCGGAGAACGGGATCCTGGGCGTGGGGCCGTACCCGGCCGAGGACGAGGTGGATCCGGACCTGATCAATGCCGGCAAGGAGACCGTCACGGTCAATAAGGGCGCCGCGTTCTTCGACTCCGCCGCCTCATTCGGCATGATCCGGGGCGGGCACGTCGACGTTGCCGTGCTCGGTGCCATGGAAGTGGCGCAGAACGGGGACCTGGCGAACTGGATGATCCCCGGCAAGATGGTCAAGGGCATGGGCGGGGCCATGGACCTCGTCTTCGGGGCCAAGAAGGTGATCGTGATGATGGATCACGTGGACCGGAACGGCAGACCGAAGATCGTGGAGCAGTGCACGCTGCCACTGACCGGCAAAGGCTGCGTGGACCGGATCATCACCGACCTCGCCGTGATCGACGTCGTGACCGACGCCGGACAGTCCCGGCTGGTGCTCCGGGAACTGGCCCCCAACGTGACGGCGGAGGACGTGGCCGCGGCCACCGGAGCCGAACTCTTTGAGGAAGACCAGGAACTGACCGTATGAGTGACGCGGACCGGCCCTCCCAGAGCACTGTTCCCGGCGCCCTTCGGGTAATTGAACAGCGCGGCCTCTATTTTGATGAGCTGGAGGAGGGGGTGGTCTACGCCCACCGGCCCGGGCGGACTGTCACGGAGACGGATAACGTCCTGTTCACCACCATGACCATGAACACCCAGGCCCTGCACCTCGACGCGGCCTGGAGTGCCGGGCAGCCGTTCGGGCAGCGGGTGATGAATTCGATGTTCACCCTTGCCACCGTGGTGGGCCAGTCTGTGCCGCAGCTGACCCAGGGCACCATCATCGCCCAGCTGGGCCTGACGGACGTGTCCTTTCCGCACCCGCTGTACCACGGGGACACCCTCTACACGGAGACGGTGGTCACCGGCAAAAGGCTTTCCGCGTCCCGCCCCGGCCAGGGAATCGTGACCATGCAGCACACCGGGCGCAACCAGCACGGCGACGTCGTTGCCCTCGCCGCCCGCAGCTGCCTGATGTGGACCCGCGAGGCGCACCAAGCTGCAGGGCTGGAAGCGGCGCAAGAGGGGAGAATAGAGACATGACTTTCCTGATGGGTCCCGCCCTGCTGTTCTGCCCCGCTGACCGCCCCGAGCGGTACCAGAAGGCCGCCGAGCGCGCCGATACCGTAATCGTGGACCTCGAGGACGCCGTCGCCCCCGCCGACAAACAGCGGGCCCGCGGCGCCATCCTTGCCCAGCTCGGCGCCACGGGGGACGTCCCGGAACTGGATCCGAGCCGCACGATTGTCCGGGTCAACCCGGCCGGCACGGACGAGTTCGAGAAGGACCTGCACTGCCTCAAGCACACGCCCTACCGGCACATCATGCTGGCCAAGGCCGAGAACGCCGCCCAGCTGAAGGAGCTGGAGGGCTACAGCGTGATTGCCCTCTGCGAGACGGCTGCCGGCGTCCTCAACGCCGCCGCGATCGCCGCCGAACCCAACGTGGTGGCCCTGATGTGGGGCGCGGAGGACCTGCTCGCGTCGCTCGGCGGAACGTCGAGCAGGACGGACGACGGCGGCTACCGCGCCGTTGCGCTGCACGCCCGCTCCACAGTCCTGCTGGCGGCCGGCGCCTTCGGCAAGGACGCGATCGACGCCGTCTACGTCAACATCCCGGACCTGGCCGGGCTGGCCCTCGAGGCCCGGGATGCCGTGGCGTCCGGATTCGCCTCCAAAGCCTGCATCCACCCGGACCAGGTGGCCGCGGTCCGCGAAGCCTACGCACCGACGGAGGCCGACGTCTCAGCGGCCACCGAACTGCTCGACGCCGCCTCCGCAGCGGGCACCGGCGTGTTCGCGTTCAAGGGCAAGATGATCGACGGGCCCATCCTCAAGCACGCCGCATCCACACTGCGCCGCGCGGGGCACACCGGGTACTGACCGCGGCTCCAATGCGCAACAGAGAAGGCCACGGGCCGGGAACCCTACGGTTCCCGGCCCGTGGCCTTGTATGTGCGCGTGTGGGTCCGTGCCCGGCTAGTGCGCCGGCGCCTTCACCGCGAGGATGGGGCAGTCCGCTTCCAGCAGGATCTGCTGCGACGTGCTTCCCATGATCAGCTTGCCCACGGGGGTGCGCCTCCGCAGGCCGATGACGATCAGGTCCGCGCGGTACTCATCGGCTGCCCGTAGGACCTCGTTGGCTGCTTCGTTGCCGCGGACCGGCTGGAGGACCTGGTGCTCTACACCTTCGGCCCGGAGCCGTTCCTCGATCGTTGCAATGGCGTCGCCCTGGGCGTACCTCTTGTCGACGGGGGCGTCACCCCGGGACGAGTTGATGACGACGAGGAGGGTGTTGTCCCTGCGTGCCTCAACGATGGCGCGTTCAAGTGCCGCTTCCCCCTCCGGCGTGGGGACGTATCCGACGATGATGCTCACGGTTTCTCCTGTCGCGGCCGGCTTGTGTCGCCGGTTTCGGTGGTGCTAGCGGTATCGTCCGCGGCGCGGGTGAGGTCGCCTGCGGGCGTTGGGGCAGCGGCATCCCTGGCTGCATCTTTCGGCGTCAGGTCCATCCCGCCGGTGCCGACGAGGGCCGGCCGGGGCCGGGATTTGCGCCAGAGTTTGAACAGCAGCGGCCAGGCCAGGATGATCGCCACAATGATGTAGATGGCCACAGCGAAGGGTTCGCTCCAGAGTCCCGAGATCTCACCGCCGCTGAGCTGCAGCGTCTTGCGCAGCTGCACCTCAAGGCGGGGGCCCAGGATCACACCGAGGATCAGCGGAAGCACGGGCAGCCCGTAACGCCGCATCATGAACCCGAGCCCGCCCAGGATCAGCAGGATGACCAGGTCGAAAGCCTGCAGATTGACCGAATACGCGCCCAGCGATGCGAAGAATAGAATGCCCGCATAGAGGTACGGCCGCGGCAGCTGGAGCAGTTTGGCCCACAGCGGAGCCAGCGGAAGGTTGATCAGCAGGAGCAGCACGTTCCCGATGAACAAGCTGGCAATCAGGGCCCAGACCAGTGGACCCTGGCTTTCGAACAGTTGCGGTCCGGGCTGGATGCCGTACTGCGTGAACGCGGCGAGCATCACGGCGGCCGTGGCGTTGGTCGGCAGGCCGAGGGCAAGCATGGGAGTCAGCGTGCCGGCAGCTGCAGCGTTGTTCGCGGCTTCAGGCCCGGCCACCCCTTCGATGGCGCCCTTGCCGAACTGCTCCGGGTGCTTGCTGAGGCGCTTTTCCGTCACATAGGACAGGAACGTCGGGATCTCGGCCCCGCCGGCAGGAAGTGCGCCGAACGGGAAGCCGAATGCCGTCCCCCGAAGCCACGGCTTCCAGGACCGCTTCCAGTCGTCTTTGCCCATGAAGGGACGACCCACGGGGATCACCTCGAGCGGAGTCCGCCGCAGATGGGCCGCGACCCAAAGGGCTTCGCCTACTGCGAAAATGGCCACGGCGACCACTACGATATCGAGGCCGTCAGCCAACAGCGGCTGGCCAAAAGTCAGCCGGCGCTGCCCGGTGACGGAGTCGATGCCCACGAGGCCGATCGCCAGGCCCAGGCCCAGTGAAGCAAATCCCCTCAGCCGGGACGATCCCAGCACAGCGGTGACGGCCAGCAGTGCCAGGACCATGATGGCGAAGTAGCTTGGAGCGCCCAGGCTGACCGCAAATTCCACGACGATGGGCGCACAGACGGCCAGCAGCGTAGTGCCGATGGTGCCGGCCACGAACGAGCCGATGGCTGCGGTTGCCAGCGCTTGTGCCGCCCGCCCTGCCTTTGCCATCTTGTGGCCTTCGATGGCCGTGACCACCGAGGACGACTCCCCGGGGGTGTTGAGCAGAATGGACGTGGTGGAACCGCCGTACATGCCGCCATAGTAAATGCCGGCGAACATGATGAAGGCACCCGTCGGTTCGAGAGCATACGTGACGGGGAGAAGCAGTGCCACGGTCATGGCCGGCCCGAGGCCCGGGAGGACACCGACGGCGGTACCGAGGATCACGCCGATCACGGCGTAGAGGAGATTCATGGGGGTCAGTGCGGTGGCAAAGCCCTCCATGAGGGAGTTGAAGACGTCCATTAAAGAATTCCTTCCAGGAGCCCGGCGGGGAGTGCTATGCCGAGGCCCAGGTAAAAACCGTAGAAGGTCAGAATGGACAAGGCCACCGAAATGAGGCCATCCCGGACGTAGTGCCGGCTGCCCAGCGCCCACACACTGCCCCAAAACAGGACGGTTCCTGAAATTACCCAGCCGGCCCAGTTGATCAGCAGGATGTTGGCTACGAACGCGCCAACCAGCGGCAGGACCGTCTTCCAGTCCGAGGGATGCGTCAGATCCACGTCCTCACCGGCTTCGGCTTCGGCGTGGCCGCCACGGAGCACCTGGATGGCCAGCATTACGGCGCACACGAACAGCAGGCCGGCGACCATGAGCGGAAGCGCTTTAGGCCCCACCGGGTCGGATCGTGAGAACGGGGTGACGAGGTGGACGGCGTCCCATAGAACCAGAGCGCCGACCGCGGCGAGCAGGACGGAGACCCAGAGCTCGGAGCGGCCCTTGAGCCTGGCGGCCAGGGAGGTCACGCCAGGCCAAGTTTCGTCAGAACGTCAGCCACCCGCTTGTCCTGTTCGGCCAGGAAGGCTGTGAACTCCTCACCGGTGAGGAAGGCGTCGGACCAGCCGTGGGATTTCAGGGCCGCTTTCCACGCCTCGGTGCCGTGCATCTTTTCAAAGGCGGCGATCATTGCCGCCTTGTCCGCATCGCTGATGCCCGGAGGGGCCACGACGCCGCGCCAGTTGGTGAAGACCAGATCGATGCCCGACTCCTTGAGGGTTGGCGCATCGACGCCTTCCAGACGATTCTCTCCGCTGGTAGCCAGCACGCGAACGTCTCCGGATTTGATCTGCGGGAGGTATTCTCCGGCACCTGATGCCGCGAAGCCAAGCTTGTTGCCGAGGATGGCCGGGAGCAGGTCGCCGCCGCCGTCGTAAGAGACGAAGTTCACCTTCGTGGCATCGATGCCGACGGCGCCGGCGAGCTGCATCGGCAGCAGGTGGTCGGGGCCGCCCGGCGAGGAGCCTCCGCCGACGCTGATGGCCGTGGGGTCGGCCTTCCATGCGGCAACCAGGTCGCCGATGGTCTTGTACGGCGAGTCCTTGTTGACCATGATGGCGCCGGGCTCTTCGATGAGCCGTACCAGGGCAGTGGTGTCCGTCAGCTTGGATTCGGACTTGTTTGTGTAGCTGGCGCCCACCACACCGAGCCCCATCAGCATGGCCAGGTCGCCGTTGCCCTTTTCGTTGACCACGCGGGCAAGGCCCACGGTGCCGCCGGCGCCGGCAAGGTTGAACACCTCGGTGTTCGTGGCGATCTTCTCATCGTCGAGAACCTTCGCCGCGGCCCGGGCGGTGGTGTCATAACCCCCGCCGGGAGTGTTCGGAACCATGATCTGCAGCCCGGTGAGGGGACCGGCGGCTGCTCCGGAAGTGGCGGTGCCGGCGTTGTTCTTTGCGGTAGCACCGCAACCGGTGGCCATTAGGGCGATGCCGGCGGCAACGGCGGCAATTCGCAATGCGCGGATCTGGCGCATGGTGTTCCTCTTTCCATTGAAATACCTGGTGAAAACTGACTCGTAAGTAGATGTTAGGCACGGACGTGACGCGCATCACCCTTGTGTACGCAGAGAAACTTAAGTTCATTTCGGTCACGTTGCCAACGTCCCACCATGGCCGGACGGAGCCGCAATTCCGCGGCGCCGGGTGGGGTATAGTTCACCCCACCGCCGCGGATTAGGAACTACAACCTTGTCCTGCCTGCGGCTCCAATTACTGGTTGAACCGCTACACGGAAAGACAGCACGTGACTCGACGAAGAGGGATGTCGCTCGCCGGGCAATACCTGTTCCTGCAGTTGCTTATTGTCCTGGCCGTCCTGGTTGCCGTCGTGGCGATTTCACTGGCCCAGTCGGCCGCGACCTTTGAACGGGTTGAGGGCCGCCGGGCGTCCTCCGCCGCGGAAGCCCTGGGAGGCAACCCCACTGTGCGGGTCCTGCTTCCCGGTGCGGAGCCTGGCATCGGTGCCGCTCTTCCGGCCGTGGCGGAATCGGTCCGCATCCTGTCCGGATCGTCCCATGTGGCCCTGGCCAAGCGGGACGGCACTGTCGTGGCGTCCTCTGACCCAGGACAAATGGGAAAGCCCCTGGAACTGGGGGCTAGCCGGGTGATGGAGGGCCGCGCGTGGACCGGGGTGGTGGACCGGTCCGGCACGGACTACTTGTCGGCACACGTTCCCGTCCTCAACGATGCCGGCTCCATGATCGGCATCGCGTCCATCAGCCGGAACTACCCGTCCGCCCTCGAGAGGCTGGGCGATGCAGTCCCCAACCTGCTGACCTACCTGGGTGTGGCGAGTGTGCTCGGAATCGTCGGGTCCCTGTTGCTGGCGCGGCGTGTCAAGAGGCAGACCCTCGGCATGGAGCCGAGGGAGATCACCGGCCTGGTGGAGAACCGCGAGGCGATGCTGCACGGGCTGAAGGAGGGGGTGGTGGCCCTTGACCCGCATGAGCGGATCACGGTCGTCAATGAGAGCGCCCGGCAACTGCTCGGCCTCTCGCCGGACTGCGTGGGCAAGCAGCTGAGCGCTCTGGCCGTGGAGCCGGCGCTCAAGGACGTGCTCACGCGTGACCAGCCCGGCCCGGACAGGCTGGTGCTGGTGGGGGAGCGGCTCGTGGTCCTCAACCGCATGCCCATGATGTCGCACGGGCGCAATATCGGCTCCGTGACAACCCTCCGCGACCGCACAGAACTCGCGTCGCTCGAGCGGGAACTGGGGACGACGCGCACGGCGACAGATACCCTCCGTGCTCAGGCCCACGAATTCGCGAACCAGCTTCATGTGATTTCGGGCCTTATCCAGATCGGCGAGTACGACTCCGTGGTGCAGTTCGTCAATGGCGCCACCGTGGACCGGACCAGGCTCAACGACGAAGTGACCAGCCGGATCCAGGATCCGGCGCTCGCCGCACTGCTGATCGCCAAGTCCAGCCTCGCGACCGAACGGGGAGTATCACTCACGCTTACTCCGGACTCCCGGCTGGGAGCGGTGGAAGAGGAATTGTCACGGGACCTGACCACTGTGGTCGGCAATTTGGTGGACAACGCCCTGGACGCGGTAAGGAACGCGCCGGAAGCAGTCGTTGAAGTCCAAATCGACGATGCGGGAGACGAGGTGCACGTCGTGGTTCGGGACTCCGGCCCCGGAGTGGCGCCAGAGGACGTGGACGCGATCTTCCGACAGGGGTTTACCACTAAGCAGCCAACCGCCGAAGGAGGCCGTGGCTACGGTTTGGCCCTCTCCCGGGTAGTTTGCCGGCGCCGGGGCGGTGGACTGTCCGTGCACAACGACCACGGTGCAGTCTTCACCGCCACGCTCGCAAGGGGGAAGGTCCGGCGATGATCCGAGTCCTGATAATTGACGATGACTTCATGGTGGCCAAGGTCCACGCGGGCTTTATCCAAGGCACGTCCGGCTTCACCGTGGTCGGGGCGGCCCAGAGCGGTGCCGAAGCGCTGGAGAAGACCCGGGAACTTCAGCCCGACCTGGTGCTGCTCGACATCCATCTCCCCGACGCCAACGGGCTCGATCTGATGCTGCAGCTTCGCGAGGTCGCACCCGAGCTGGATGTGCTGGTGATCAGCGCAGCCAGAGAGGTGGAGACGGTGCGGCGCGCCCTTCGCGGAGGCGTCGTGCACTACCTCATCAAACCGTTCTCCCAGGCCGACCTGCAGGAGCGGCTGGAACACTACCGCAGCGCTTATCAGGGCCTGGACTCCTCGAAGGAGGTGGCCGAGCAATCGGACGTGAACCGGATGTTCGGTGTGGAGCGTGGCGAGTCCACCGGGCGGCCGCTGCCCAAGGGCTGCAGCCCCGAGACCCTAAAAATGGTCGAACAAGTCCTTCGCTCGGCGCAGACCGACCTGTCGGCCGCGGAAGTCGCCGATCTGCTGGGTACGTCCCGCGTCAGCGCCCGACGTTATCTGGAATATCTCCACGATGATGACAGGGCAGACGTCCGGCTCAAGTACGGCGCTGGACGGCCCGAACGGCGGTATGCGCTGAAGCCGGTTTGACCGCCCGGGCGTGGATTCAAGCCCCCGGCGGCAGCCGCGACGGCGGGATGGCGACATACAGGAGCGTCCGGTTCCAGCGCTCACCGGTCGCGCGGAACTCGGCCCGGGTGGAGAACCGGTAGAGGTAGCTGCTGGCACGCACCCAGCGGGGCCGTTCGCCGTCGAACGGGTCGTGGCGCAGCAGCCGCAGCACGGGCCGGTCCGCCGCCAGCAGCTTGGCCAGGAACGCGTAAAACCACTCCTCGTGCACTGTCCGCAGGGGCAGGAACCACATCAGCCAGTCAAGCCGCAGGTGGTAGGGGGCGTACTGGCGTGGTATGCGCCGGAGGTCTCCGGGTTTGCCCTTGAAGCCATACTCCCGCCACTCCGCGCCGTCGCCCGGTTCTTCGTCGAGCGTCCCCTCCACCACAATCTCGATCCGGCGCTTGGTGACGGTGCCGAACGCACCGTAGGTGTTCACCAACTGCCAGCGGTTGAAGGAGGCGTTCATCAGCTGATGGTGGGACAAGAGATTTTCGATGGGCCGGTAGCTCAGCACCACGAGCAGCACTGTGACGGCCAGGACCACCACCAGCCACAGGACCGGCGTCTGGCTGCCGGCCGCTCCTTCTGCTGCGCCCGCTGTTCCCGCTGCTGCGGATGCTGCATGCCAGTCGGGCGGGATGGCCGGGATGACGGCGTGCGCCACGGGATCGCTGACCGCCGCGAAGGCCAGGATGATCGCCATCCAGTTGAGCCAGGCGAAGTTTCCGGTCACCACGAGCCAAAGCTGCGTGAAGATGACCACAGCTGCGGCGCCGCTGGCCAGCGGCTGCGGGGCAAAGAGGAAGAGCGGCGCCACAAGCTGGGCGAAGTGGTTGCCCAGGACCTCCAGGCGATGCCAGGTTTTGGGCAGCAGATGGGCCTGCCTGCTCAGCGGCCCCGGCATCGGCTGGGTCTCGTGGTGGTAGTAGAGGGCAGTGAGGTCCCGCCACTCCCGGCCGCCCCGGATCTTGATCAGGCCGGCGCCGAACTCCAGCCGGAACACGAGCCAGACCAGCAGGATCAGGATGGTCCTGGGCGGGGGAGTCTGGTCGGAGCCGAGGAAGGCCACCGTGAACCCGGCCTCCAGCAGCAGCATCTCCCAGCCGAACCCGTAAAACGTCTGCCCCACGTTCACGATCGACATGTACAGCAGCCACAGGGCCAGGAACGCGAGCATTGGAACCCATGGCGGGCCGAGCTGCGGAAGCCCGGCCATGAGCGTGGCGGCGATGGCCATGCCGCTCCAGCAGACCGTCCGCAGCAGCCGGTCCGAGTAGCGCCGGCGGAACAGGCTGGGCCGGCCCAGGCGGTTGAAGCCCTCGACATACTCCGGCACCGGCAACAGGCCGCGCTCGCCGAGGAGGGCCGGGAACTGGTTGAGCGAGGAGAGGAAGGCCACGAAGAACAGTGTCGCGACGCCGCGCTGCAGCACCTGCCGGGCGAACTCGTACTCCGGCGCGTCGAACCACGCGGTCCACTCCACGTTTTCCACGTTACGCCTCACGCGCACCGCCGTCGTCGTGCTCCGGCACGGGCACGCCCCGCCGCTCCCGTGCGGGATACTTAAGCCATGCAGCCGCGCAAAATCGTCCTCCTCGGGTCCACCGGTTCCATCGGCACACAGGCGATTGACGTCGTCGACGGCGCCCCCCACCTTTTCGAGGTTGTGGCGCTCAGCGCGGGCGGTGGCAACCTGGAGCTGCTGGCCAAACAAGCCGTGCATACCCGCGCGCAGGCGCTCGGCGTCGCCAGCGGAGATGCCTCCGTCCTCCAAAACCTGATCGACGACGCCGCCCGCGCGGCTTCAGTGGCAGGCTACCGTCCCCAGATCATCACCGGCCCGGACGCCTCCACCCGGATCGCGGAAATCGAGGCCGACGTCGTCCTCAACGGCATCACCGGCTCCATCGGGCTGGCCCCTACCCTTGCCGCACTCAAGTCCGGCGCCACGCTGGCCCTGGCCAACAAGGAGTCCCTGATTGTCGGCGGCGCCCTGGTCAAGGCCGCGGCCCGCGAAGGCCAGATCGTGCCGGTGGATTCGGAGCACTCCGCGATCGCCCAATGCCTGCGCTCCGGCACGGCGGCCGAGGTCGACCGGCTAATCCTCACCGCCTCCGGCGGCCCGTTCCGCGGCAAGACCCGGGATGAACTGCACGACGTCTCGCCGCAGGACGCCCTCGCGCACCCCACCTGGGATATGGGCCTCATGGTTACCACGAACTCCGCCAGCCTGGTCAACAAGGGCCTGGAGGTCATCGAGGCGCACCTGCTCTTCGACATCCCGCTGGAGCGGATCGACGTGGTGGTCCACCCGCAGTCCGTGGTCCACTCCATGGTCCAGTTCATCGACGGCTCCACGATCGCCCAGGCCTCGCCGCCGGACATGCGCCTGCCCATTGCCCTCGGCCTCGGCTGGCCGGACCGCGTCCCGGGTTCAGCCCGCGCCTGCGACTGGAGCAAGGCCACCAGCTGGACCTTCGAGCCGCTGGACGCCACGGCATTCCCCGCCGTCGGCCTCGCCAAGGACGCCGCCAGGCAGGGCAGCACCTTCCCGGCCGTGTTCAATGCCGCGAACGAGGAAGCAGTGATGGCCTTCCATGCCGGACAGATCCGGTTCACGGATATTGTCGACACCATCGACGCCGTACTCAGCGAACACACAGGATCCTCCGGGCTGACGGTGGAGTCGGTACTGGATGCTGAAAGATGGGCACGCGCCCGCACGCACGAACGTTTAGCCGTCAGAAGCGTCTAGGAAGCAGCAGATCACGCCCATGAGCCCCGTCCTCCTCTTTATCCTCGGTGTCGTCTTCGTGGCGATCGGCATCGCCTTGTCCATTGCCCTGCATGAAGTGGGCCACCTGCTGCCGGCCAAGCTCTTCAAGGTCCGGGTGACCAAGTACATGATCGGCTTCGGACCCACCGTCTGGTCGAAGAAGCGGGGCGAAACCGAGTACGGCCTCAAGGGCATCCCGCTGGGCGGCTACGTGTCCATGATCGGGATGTATCCGCCGAACAAGGAAGACGGCACCGTCCGCGCGTCGAGCACCGGCATGTTCCAGTCGCTGGCCTCCGATGCCCGCTCCCTGGCCCACGAGGAAGTCGGACCCGGGGACGAGAACCGGGTCTTCTACCGGCTGCCGGTCTGGAAAAAGATCATCATCATGCTCGGCGGACCGGCCATGAACCTCCTCATCGGCGTCGTGCTCACAGCAGTGCTGCTCATGGGATTCGGCATCGCCACCCAGACCACCACCGTCGCCGATGTCTCCAAGTGCCAGGTGAAGGCCGGGGAGACCGTGGACCCGAACTCCGCCGACTGCAAGCTCACGCCCGCCGCGGCCGCAGGGCTCAAGCCGAACGATGTCATCACCTCCTTCGACGGCAAGGAGGTATCCAGCTGGGACCAGCTCACCGGCTGGATCCGCGCCTCCGCGGACAAGCAGGTCAGCATCACCGTGGAGCGCGACGGCGCCACGGTCACCACCACCGTGACGCCCGTGCTCTCGGCCCGCCCGGTGATCGGCGCCGACGGCCGGCAGGCCCAGGATGCTGACGGCAAGCTCCAGTACCAGGACGTCGGCTTCCTGGGCATCGGAGCCCGGACGGCACTTGTCCCGCAGCCGGCGTCGTCCGTGCTGCCGATGGCCGGGGAGAACATCAAGCAGGTTGCCGGCGTCGTGGTGAACCTGCCGGCCCGAGTGGCAGGGGTGGCGAAGGCGGCGTTCAGCGAGGAACCCCGCGACCCGAACGGCCCCATCAGCGTCGTCGGCGTGGGCCGTGTGGCCGGCGAGGTCGCCGCCATGGAGGAGGTCCCGCTGCAGTCCCGCTTCGCCGCCCTGGTGGGCCTGCTGGCCGGACTCAACTTCGCCCTGGCCGTCTTCAACCTCATTCCGCTGTTGCCGCTCGACGGTGGCCACGTGGCCGGCGCGCTGTATGAGGGGGCCCGCCGACAGATCGCGAAACTCTTCGGCCGCCCGGACCCGGGCGCGTTCGATATCGCCAAGCTGCTCCCGGTGACCTACGTAGTGGCGGTGCTCTTGATGGGCATGGGAGCGCTGCTGATCTATGCGGACATCGTCAAGCCGGTTAATCTCTTCGGATAACGGTATCCACGCGCCCGGGCTTCCAGCCGGACTGCGCTGATTGTCGTCGCTAAACTTATTTCGGCTGATTTTTAATAATCAGTTGAAAATGATTGATTATTGAGAATCACCTCCCTAGGCTGGGGTCATGTACGTCATGACAATCGACCAGCGGGGCAGCACGGGTGACATGGACCGGGTCCCCGGCCTCCTCAAGGAGCTCAGTTCCCTCTCCACCGCGGGGCGCTTTGAGCGCTCGGTGGGCGATGAGGTCCAAGGCGTGGTGGAACAGGCCGACGAGGTCGTGGAGATCGCCCTGCACGCCCTGCGCAGCGGCCGGTGGTACGTGGGGATCGGAGTGGGCGAGGTGGACCTGCCGCTGCCCGAGAGCCCGCGGGAAGGCTCCGGCCCCGCGTTCGTGGCAGCCCGGGCAGCAGTTGAACGGGCCAAGACTGCGGCCGCCCACGTGCCGCTGGCCGTGGTCGCCGGGCGCGGCCGCCGGTCCAATGGAGCAGCAAGTGCGCCGGCAACTGCGGCGGCGGGCGGTGCGGCGCCGCACGACGCGCCCGGTGCAGAGGGGGCGAAGGCCTGCGCCAACGCAGAAGCCGTGCTCCGGCTGATCGGCCGCCTGGTTCAGGACCGGACCGCGGCACAGTGGAAAGTGGTGGACATGCTGCGCTCGGTGCGGCACGGGCAGCCCGGCACCCACGGCACGCAAAAAATTGCCGCCCAAAAACTCGGAATCACGGAGCAGTCGGTGAGCCGCGCCGTCCTGCGCTCCGGCTGGCAGGAAGAATGGGCCGCGAGGCCGGCGGCAGAGATGTTGCTGACGGTCGCGGACAGCTTGCTCACCCAGGCCCGAACCCCGCAAGACCCGGCCCGCCCGACAGAAGGAGACACGTGAACGACGCCCTCTGGATCACGATGGCCATGCTCACCGCAGGATTCGTCGGCTGGCCCGTCACGGCCCTGGTGTTCCGGCTCGCCCGGACCATTGATGACAGGGCCGACGCCGGCGACGGCAGTGGCGCCGCCAGCGCGACGGCAGGGGATGCAGCTGAGGACCGCTCCGCCGACTCCACCACTGACCCCGAAATCCCGGCGGCACCCGACGCGGCCCCGGAAACCGTCCCGAACGCGGTCCCGGATGCGGGCGCTCCGGCCGAGTCCGTCGAAACGGTCAGCAGCGCGCGCATCCTGCGGGGCGGCGCCATTATCGGCGTCCTGGAACGGTTCGCGGTGTGCCTGGCCATCCTCGGCGGCCAGCCCGTCGCCATCGCATACGTTGTGGCCATCAAGGGCCTTGGCCGGTTTGCGGAGCTGAAAGCCACGCCGGTGGCCGCCGAGCGGTTCATCATTGGAACCCTCACATCCATGCTCTGGGCGGCCGGCGTCGCCGCCGTGACCAAGGTCCTCTACCTCGGCTGACCGCGTGCCGGGCGGCCCCGGATGGGAACCGGGCAAGCAGGGCGATAGTGTATCCGTATGACTGTTTTTGCTGTGGAGTACGTGTACGACGCCGAATCTTCCGAGGACCGCGCTGCCAGCCGTCCGGCGCACCGGGAATGGACGGCGGAACTTGCCCGCGAGGGCGCCCTGCTGGCTAGCGGGCCGTACGGCGACGGTGCCGGCGCACTCCTGATCTTCAAGGCGGCCGACGAGGCGGCCCTGAATGAGCTCCTGCGGCAGGACCCGTTCGCAGCTGCCGGTGTCATCTCCGGCACGCGCACCACTGTGTGGGCGCCCCTGACCGGCCTCCTGGCCGAGCACGCCGCCTAGTCCGTTCCGCCCACACCTTCGAATCACCGATCTTAATAGGGAGTCCACGTGACCTCGGTCAGCCTGGGAATGCCGTCAGCACCGCCCCCCGTCCTTGCCCCCCGCCGGAAGACGCGCCAGATCAAGGTGGGATCTGTGGGCGTCGGCTCCGATTCGCCCATCAGTGTCCAGTCCATGACCACGACGCCGACCACCGACATCAACGCCACGCTGCAGCAGATCGCAGAGCTCACGGCCTCCGGCTGTGACATTGTGCGCGTTGCCTGCCCGTCCGCCGATGACGCCGAGGCGTTGCCGATCATCGCCAAGAAGTCGCAGATCCCGGTGATCGCGGACATCCATTTCCAGCCGAAATACGTCTTCGCCGCAATCGAGGCCGGGTGCGCCGCCGTGCGCGTGAACCCGGGCAACATCCGCAAATTCGATGACCAGGTCAAGGAAATCGCCCGCGCCGCCAAGGACCACGGCACCTCCATCCGGATCGGCGTCAACGCCGGCTCCCTTGAACCGGGCATCCTCAAGAAATACGGCAAGGCCACGCCGGAAGCCCTCGTGGAATCCGCCGTCTGGGAAGCCTCGCTCTTCGAAGAGCACGGTTTCCACGACTTCAAGATTTCTGTGAAGCACAATGACCCGGTCATCATGGTGGCCGCTTACGAGATGCTTGCCGAAAAAGGGGACTGGCCGCTGCACCTTGGCGTCACCGAGGCCGGACCGGCCTTCCAGGGCACCATCAAATCTGCCACGGCTTTTGGCGCCTTGCTCTCCCGCGGGATCGGTGACACCATCCGCGTGTCCCTCTCGGCCCCGCCGGTCGAGGAAATCAAGGTGGGCAACCAGATCCTGCAGTCGCTCAATCTGCGACCGCGCAAGCTGGAAATCGTTTCCTGCCCGTCCTGCGGCCGCGCCCAGGTGGATGTCTACACACTCGCTGAGCAGGTCACCGCTGGCCTGGAAGGCATGGAGATTCCGCTGCGCGTGGCCGTCATGGGCTGCGTCGTGAACGGCCCGGGTGAGGCCCGCGAAGCCGATCTCGGCGTCGCGTCCGGAAACGGCAAGGGCCAGATCTTCGTCCGGGGCGAAGTCATCAAGACTGTCCCCGAGGACCAGATTGTTGAGACACTGATCGAAGAAGCCATGCGAATCGCTGAAGAGATGGGGGACGCCGATGGCGAAGATGCTGTCAAGGGTAGCCCCGTGGTTAGCGTCTCGTAAGGACGACGCCGCTCCCGGCGTCGTTGTCCGTGTCCTTGGTGGGGCCGACACCGGACAACTGCTGGCGCTGGCTCACCGGGACGCCGTCGCGAACGTCTTCATCCTCTCGCACCTGGAAAGCGCCGGGACGGCGGCCCCCACGGCCGGGGGCGCCAGCATCTTTGGCGTGTTCGACGCCGGCCGGCTCCTCGGGGCCTGCTGGGCCGGCGCCAATCTGGTGCCGGTGGAGCTGGACCCGGAGCTCGCCGGTCTCGTTGCCATGGCCGCGCACCGCTCCGGACGTCGCTATGCCTCGATCTTTGGTCCCGCCGAAACTGTCCTGGCCATTTACGCCGCCCTGGAGCAGCTCGGCCAGTCTGCCCACGAAGTCCGCGGCGACCAGCCCTTGATGACGATCTCCGGGCCGCCCGCGGTCCGGCCCGATCCGGCCCTGGGCTTTGGCCAGCTGGCTGACTTCGACAAGATCCTGCCCGCGTGCGCGGCGATGTTCGAGGAAGAAGTGGGCTATTCGCCGTATCTTGGCGGCAGGGAATATTACGGCCGGCGCGTCAAGAGCCTGATCCGCCAGGGCCATTCCCTGGTGCACCTGAACGCGGACGGCGACGTTGTCTTCAAAGCCGAACTCGGCGCCGTCACCCCGGAAGTCACCCAGGTCCAGGGCGTCTGGATGAATCCCGAATTTCGCGGACGGGGACTGAGCGCAGGCTACATGGCCGCCGTCGTGGTCCTGGCTCAGACCATGGCGCCGATCACCAGCCTGTACGTCAACGGGTTCAACACACGAGCCCGCGCCACCTACGAGCGGGTGGGCTTCCGCCAGGTGGGCACGTTCGCCACAGTTCTTTTTTGAAACTGGGCTTTTTAGGACGTGGCTTTTTGGGACCTGGACTTCGGTAGTCTCTCCAGGACTGCGCTAGCAATCTGATTGCGAACTCTTGATTCCTCGGGCCATGTCACATAGGTTCTACCTAGCCGTGTCGCACAGACGCGTTCACTCCCCGGCGCACATTTCCGGGGAGGGCACTGCCTGGCGGCGACACCGAGTAGCTCACAGCCTGAGATCTGGGGGTATTGGGGGCCGCGGAGCCACGCCATGACGGGATGACCAGCCGGATTCGGCCAGGGGCTTCCATTAGTCATGGCGTGGCTTTTCCTCGTCCCGCGGACTGCCGCCGCCCGGCCACGCGGGAAACAGGTGCCGTCTGGACGGTAGATTAGTATCTGGATGTTTTTCCGGTTTACCCGGCTTTGCCCGCACTTCCCCAGAAACGGATACCCCACCTGTGGTCCTTCGACTCTCCAAGCTGTTCCTGCGCACCCTGCGTGAAGACCCCGCCGACGCCGAGGTGGCCAGCCACCGCCTCCTGGTCCGGGCCGGCTATATCCGCCGGGCCGCGCCGGGCATCTACACCTGGCTGCCGCTGGGGCTGAGCGTGCTGCGCAAGGTGGAACAGGTGATCCGCGAGGAAATGTCCGCCATCGGTGCGCAGGAAGTCCACTTCCCGGCACTGCTGCCCAAGGAGCCCTACGAGGCCACCAACCGCTGGACCGAATACGGCGAGGGAATCTTCCGGCTCAAGGACCGCAAGGGCAACGACTACCTGCTGGCGCCCACGCACGAGGAAATGTTCACCCTGCTGGTCAAGGACCTGTACTCCTCGTACAAGGACCTGCCGCTGAGCATCTACCAGATCCAGAACAAGTACCGCGATGAGGCGCGCCCCAGGGCAGGCCTGCTGCGCGGCCGCGAATTCATCATGAAGGACTCCTACTCCTTCGACGTCGACGACGCAGGCCTGGACGCGAGCTACGCGGCCCACCGCGCCGCCTACCTGAAGATCTTCGAGCGCCTCGGCCTGGAAGTGATTCCGGTTGCCGCCACCGCCGGCGCCATGGGCGGGTCCAAGAGCGAGGAATTCCTGCACCCCACCGAGATCGGCGAGGACACCTTCGTGCGCTCCGCCGGCGGCTACGCCGCCAACGTCGAGGCCGTCACCACGGTGGTCCCCGCGGAGATCGACTTCAGCAACGCCCCGCCGGCGGACATCCGGGACACCCCGGACACGCCGACCATTGAAACGCTCGTGAACGCGGCCAACGTACTGGTTCCGCGCAGCGAGGCCGACGGCGGCGCCTGGACTGCGGCGGACACGCTCAAGAACGTCGTTCTCGCCGTCACGCTGCCCACCGGCGAACGCCAGCTCGTGGCCATTGGCGTGCCCGGTGACCGCGGCGTTGACCTCAAGCGCGTCGAAGCGAACATCGGTGCCTTCCTGCCGATCGCCGGTGAGATCACGCTCGAAGCCGCCAACGACGACGACCTGAAGAAGCAGCCCCTGATTGTGAAGGGCTACCTCGGCCCCGGAATGTCCCTGGACGCCCCGCTGCTCGGGTCCGAGGGCGCAGCCAAGCTGCCCTACCTCGTGGATCCCCGCGTGGTCAGCGGCACCGCCTGGGTCACGGGCGCCAACGAGGCCGGCAAGCACGTCTTTGGCCTGGTCGCCGGCCGCGATTTCGGCTGGGACGGTGTCATCGAATGCACCGATGTCCGCGCCGGTGACGAGGCCCCCGACGGGTCCGGGCCCCTGGAAACGGCCCGCGGCATCGAAATGGGCCATATCTTCCAGCTTGGCCGGAAGTATGCCGCAGCTTTGGACTTGAAGGTCCTGGACCAGAACGGCAAGCAGGTCGTGGTGACCATGGGCTCCTACGGTGTCGGCGTGACCCGCGCCGTCGCGGCCCTGGCCGAGTCCAACCATGACGACAAGGGCCTGGTCTGGCCCCGCGCCGTCGCCCCGGCGGACGTCCACGTGGTGGCGGTGGGCCGCGGCGAGGAGATCTTTGCGGCCGCCGAAAAGCTGTCCCTGGAACTCGAAGCTGCCGGCCTCGACGTCATCTATGACGACCGCCCCAAGGTTTCCCCCGGCGTGAAGTTCGGCGACGCCGAACTCGTCGGCGTACCCACCATCCTCGCCGTCGGGCGCGGACTCGTGGACGGCGTCGTGGAGATCAAGGACCGCCGCAGCGGCGAAGCCGAGAACATCGCCGTGGACAAGGCCGTTGACTACGTGGTCAACACCGTCCGCAACAGCTAACGCTGCGCCGTCCTTGCTAGCGGTCTCCGGACTAGAGTCGATCCAGCTCGGCACCGTCATCCTGATTATCGTGGCGGGTTTGGCGGCGGGCTGGGTCGACGCCGTCGTCGGTGGCGGCGGGCTCATACAGCTCCCGGCGATGCTCCTGGTGCCGGGCATCAGCCCGGTGCAGGCGCTGGCCACCAACAAGATGGGGTCCATTTTCGGGACCACCACGAGCGCGGGCACCTACTACCGCCGCGTCCGGCCGGATCTGCGCACGGCCCTGCCCATGGCGGCGATCGCGATGGCGGGCAGCTTCGGCGGCGCCGTCCTGGCAGCCAACCTGCCGGCAAGCGTGTTCAAGCCCATCATCGTGGCCGCACTGATCGTCGTCGCGCTCTTCACCGCCTTCCGGCCCAATGTCGGTGAACTGACCAAGCTGCGCCATGAAGGGCACCGGCACTACCTGGTGGCCTGCCTGATCGGCGGCGCGATCGGCTTCTATGACGGCCTGATTGGACCCGGGACCGGCTCCTTCCTGATCATCGCGCTCGTCTCGGCCATGGGCTACGCCTTCCTGGAAGCCAGCGCGAAGGCCAAGATCGTGAACGTGGCCACCAACGCCGGAGCCCTCCTGTTTTTCATGCCGCACGGCTCGCTCCTCTGGGGTCTGGGACTGCTGCTGGGCATGGCGAACATGGCCGGCGGCTATCTCGGCGCCCGGACTGCGGTCCGGCAGGGCAACCGCTTCATCCGAATCGTGTTCCTGCTGGTGGTGGGTGCGCTGATTATCAAGCTGGGCTCCGATGTCTGGCAGGACAACTTCGCTTAGCCCTGCACGTCGGAAGGGGCTCCCGGTCCGCTGGCGCCGGGCGTAGCATGCAGCTATGTCTGCAGGCGAGGATCGCTACAGGGATGCCCTCGAAGCCGCGGTGCGGCACGCACGCGAGTGGCTCGAGAGCCAGGGAACACGCCGTGTCGGACCGCAGGCCACGGCCGCTGAGCTGGCGGCCGACTTCGGCGGCCCGCTGCCAGAGGTGGGCATGCCGGCCGCGGAAGTGGTGGACTACCTCGCGGCCAAGGCCGAACCCGGGCTGATGGCCATGCCGTCCGGGCGGTTCTTCGGCTGGGTCATCGGCGGCACGCTGCCGGCCGCGCTGGCGGCGGACTGGCTGCTCAGCGCCTGGGACCAGAACGCCGTGCTCCGGTTGGCCTCCCCAGCGACGGCGGCCATCGAGGAAGCTGCCGGCCACTGGATCCTTGAGCTGCTGGGGCTTCCGGAAGAGTCCGACGTCGGGTTTGCCACCGGCGCCACCATGGCCAACTTCACCGGACTGGCCGCCGCCCGCTGGCGGCTCATGGCGGACGCGGGCTGGGACCTCGACGGCGACGGGCTCGCCGGTGCACCCCGGATCCGCTGCTTCGTGGGACAGGAACGCCACGACACCATCGACCTCGGCCTGCGCTATCTGGGCCTCGGGCGTCCCACCGTGGTGCCCTCCGACCGCCAGGGACGCATCATCCCGGCCGAACTGGATTGCGCCCTGGACCTTGCACTGAGCACGGGGGAGGAGGGACGCCCGGTCCCGACGCTGGTGTGCCTGCAGGCCGGCAACCTGCATTCGGGCGCCTTTGACCCCTTCGCCCAGGCCATTGCCGTCGCCAAAGCTCACAACGCCTGGGTCCACGTGGACGGGGCCTTCGGCCTCTGGGCGGCCGCCGTGCCGGAACTGTCCGCCCTGACGGCCGGGCTCCGGCTGGCGGACTCGTGGGGGACCGATGCGCACAAGACCCTCAACGTCCCGTACGACTGCGGGATCGCGATCGTGCGCGACGCCCAGGCCCTGCGGTCGGCCATGGGCGTGCATACCAGCTACCTGATCCAGGCCGCAGACGGAGCCGGCGACCCGTTCGAGAGCGTGCCCGAGCTCTCCCGCCGGGCACGCGGTGTGCCGGTTTGGGCGGCGCTCAAATCCCTGGGCCGGGACGGTGTCGCCAGTCAGGTCCGAACGCTGGTGCTGCGGGCCGCGCAGCTGGCGGAAAAGCTCGCGGCGCTGGACGGCGTCGAGGTCCTCAACGACGTCGACTACACCCAAGTGTCCCTGGCGTTCGGAGACGACGCCGTGACGCGCGCGGTGACCCAGAGGATCATCGGTGACGGCCGGGTCTGGATGTCCGGATCACGCTGGCAGGACCGCGACATCCTGCGGATCTCGGTGAGCAACTGGAGCACGGACGACGCCGACGTCAAAGTCGCCGTCGACGCCGTCCGCGACGCCCTGGCGGCCGTGCGGGGCTAGCCGCCGGCCGGTCCGGCTGCTTCCCGCGGCACTTCTTAGGGCGCGTCTCAGGGCACTTCTCAGGACGCTTCTCCGGGGTCCGGCAGCGCCTGCGGTGCGGGCAGGCCGGGCAGCGTGTTGCCCGCGAGCGTGCTCGCGACCCACAGCGAGCGGACCAGGTCGCCTTCGTGATGACGCTGCGAGGCATACCGGAGGGCATTCTCCACTTCCCGCGCCAGGCTCCATTGCCGGGCGATTTCGGCATCGAGACCGGCCGCCGCACTGAAATCCGCGCAGCGCGCAAGCAGCGCCAGCCCGGCACAGTTTTCCGGCAGCTCCCGGATCCGGTTCCACAAGACCGGAGCCACGGCAAATTCCGCCTCGCCGATCAGGGGCTGGGGATCAATCGCAGCGTACGGATCCAGCCGGGGAGGTTCCCCCGCCCGAAGCACGGTTTCCGGCGTTCCGGGCCGGGCAAGGATGTTCAGGTAATGCAGGTCTGCGTGGACCAGAACGTCCCTGCCGGACCGCCTGCCTACTGCGCCGCGGGTCTGGCAGACCTCAAGCGCCGCCTCGAGCAGCCACCGCGGGAACGGCCGCGCCAGCCGCTCCCACGTTTCGGGAAGTTCGTCGCTCCACTGTTCGGCCCGGGCCGCCACGTGGTCGAATTCCTGCCACTGCGGCCGGTCGTCCGGGACCACGCTGAGCTGGCGGACCAGGCGGCCCCACACGGTGACCGCCGCGTCCAGCGGGACATCGTCCAGGGAACGGTCGGCCTCCAGGCGCTCCAGGAGCAGGGCGCAGGATCCGGCGTCGGCGGCCAGCAGCCTGACGGCGCCGTGGCCTTCCCACAGCGAGAGGGCATGATGTTCACGGATGGCCTCCTCCTGTGGAAAAGCCACCTTGAGGACGGCACGGTTGCCGTTGCCGGGGGATCCGTCCCCGTTCCGGCGCCGCACCGGGATGACGATGCCGCCTTGCCCGTTCCAGGGAAGGGTGCCTGGAACCAGATCCGGCACAAGCTCCCACTGGTCCAGGCAGTGCCCGATCAGCCCGGGAAGTGACGTCAGCCAGTCACGTCCCGCGGGCGTGCGGCTGTAGCGGCGGGAAAGATCCGGCGGAATGGGGATGTTCGACATCTGGCTCACCGGACCTATCGTAGGTGCCGGCAGGGGCATAACGCCCGCCTGACGGGTGTCATCGCGGGTGTGCCGGGGAACCTAGACGATGCCGCTGGTACCGAGCAGGCTGCCGATTGCGAACGTGGCCACCAGCGCTGCGGCGCCGCCGATTACCACGCGGATGGCCGCCTTGAGCTTTGAGCCGCCGCCGATCCACGCACCCACGGCCCCTGTGGCAGCCAATGCCACGAGCACGGCCACGAAGGTCAGAGGGATCCTGATGTCTTCCGGGGGCAGCAGGATGGCCAGCATGGGCAGGACCGCCCCGGCAAGGAATGCGATGGCTGAAGCCAAGGCCGCGTGCCAGGGACTGACGATGTCGGTCTCGTCAATGTTAAGTTCGGCCGAGAGGTGGGCGCCGAGGGCGTCGTGGGCCGTCAGTTCCTTGGCTACCGTGCGTGCCGTCTCCGCGCTGAGGCCCTTGCCCTGGTAAATCGCCGCGAGTTCCTCGAGTTCTTCCTCCGGCTGCTCCTGCAGTTCCCGGCGCTCCTTCTCGATCAGGGCGTGCTGGCTGTCCTTCTGGCTGCTGACCGAGACATATTCGCCCAGGGCCATCGAGATGGCGCCGCCCACCACCCCCGCGGCGCCCGCGACCAGGATCGGTCCGGTATCGGAAGTGGCGCCCGCGACGCCGACGACGATCGCGGCAACCGAGACGATCCCGTCGTTGGCCCCCAGGACGCCCGCACGGAGCCAATTGAGGCGGTGCGCGAGGTCATTTTGGTGCGGTTCGTTCTCGTGAAAGGTTGCGGCGCCGGTCGGTTCCATGACTACAGCAAATCACCCGGGCCGGAGGCTGGCCAGTATTCGAAGGCTTACCAAAATTAGCCGACGCTTAGTCCGGGGGCCGCCCCGGTCTCAGCCTGTCGGCGTCGGCGACTGCACTGGCGACGGCAATGATGCGCGGTCCAGGCCGGGCAGGGCGCCGGCATCCGCCCCCCAAAGCACGGTCCGCTTCCCCGCACCGAGCAGCGCCGCGATGGCCCACTGCCGGGTCTCACCCTCGCTCAGCGCCACGAGGTCGCCGTACACCGGCAGCGCGGCGGCCTCCAGTTCGCCGAGGCCGGCGGCGGGGGAGTCCAGGAAGGCGCGATCCAGCACGTAACCCGCCTCGCGGGGCGGAACGGCGGCGCAGTGGAGCCGGCTCACCGACGCCGCGCCGCTGAGGAGTGCCTCATGGTGCGCCAGTTGTGCGGTTGCGGATTTCGCCGCGTAACCGGCCAGCCGGGGCAGCGCCACCTGGTAGCCATAGACGGTCCGTGCTTCGGTCCTGACGACAGCCGCCAACGCACTTTCCACGGTGGCGCCGGATGCCGCGCCGCTGCTTTCCTGCCCCGCCACCGCGGATGCCGAAGGGGTCTGCCCGGCGGTGGATGCGGACGGGCAGGTGCCGGACACCTGCGG
>JBKPJW010000556.1:0-1121 GCA_046730875.1 Actinomycetota bacterium
TGGTGGAGCCCCGCGTCGGCGGCGCGTGGCAGCTGGTCATGGTCTGGGAGGAAGCCGGCGTCGCCAAGGAGGGGCCAATCGACGCCGTGATCTCCGTGTACGACCCCCCGTCGCTCTTGGTGGCCACCCAGCGGGCGGAGCCCTACGCCGGCATCACCGTCCGGACCGAAATGCGGCTTGAGTTCGAGGACCTGGGCGGCCGGACCCGGCTGCACCTCACCCAAGGCCCGTTCGGCAGCGCCGAATTTGTGGACATGACGCGCGAGGGCTGGGGCACTTCGTTCACCAAGCTCGACAAGATCCTGGCCTAGACGCAGCGCCTCAGGCGACTCACTGCAGACCGCGGATGACAACCTAAGAGGGATTTCTTTACTGATTTGAGGATCACGGTGCCCATATTTTCCGCAAATAGGAGATTATGGAACTATGCCGAAAATTCGCGTATCAGAAGCAGCACGTTTTCTCGGGGTCAGTGACGACACCGTGCGGCGCTGGACCGAGAACGGGATCCTCACCCCGGTGAAGGACGACTCCGGGCGGCTGGCCGTGGACGGTCTGGAACTTGCCCACCTCGCCCGCGACCAGGCCCAGCTTCCCGAGGACCCCACCCGGGTGGGGTCCTCGGCCCGCAACCGGTTCGTCGGCCTGGTCACGGGCATCACCGCGGACAAAGTCATGGCCCAGGTTGAGTTGCAGTGCGGCCCCTTCCGGGTGGTGTCCCTGATGAGCAGCGAAGCCGTCCGGGAACTGGGCCTGGAGCTCGGATCTGTCGCCACTGCCGTGGTCAAGGCCACCACGGTCATCATCGAAACGCCCCACGGAAAGTCCGTCTTATGAGCACGCCCCGCAAACTCGCCGCCGCGCTGCTGGTCGGCGGCGCCCTGACCGCGGCCCTGGCAGGCTGCGCCTCCGTGGCACCCGGTGCCACCGGAAGCAGCTCCAGCGCTGCCGGCGCGTCCACGACGCCGGCACTTTCCGGAACGATCACCGTCTTCGCTGCAGCCTCGCTGAAATCCACCTTCACCCAGCTGGCCAGCGACTTCGAGGCCAAGCACCCCGGCACCAAAGTCACGCTGAACTTCGCGGGGTCCTCGGACCTGACCACGCAGATCACCCAGGGC
>JBKPJW010000557.1:0-1708 GCA_046730875.1 Actinomycetota bacterium
GCACTGGTCTGAGAGCACCACGGACCCAGTACCGTGAGGGAGCAGACCCTATGACCCTGGACGCCGTGGTGTTGTAGTCCTCGACTAGAGGTTGGTCTGCCTCACCCTCAGTGACGGCGATGAACCTCCACGAGGTGGATCGACAGACGGAACCGGTTATTCTCGGGGCGCCTTCGGCTGCCGTGCGAGAAGGGCGGCGTTCACTTGGCCCTGGAGCTGGAGGAGGGGAGCCCGAGAGGCAGGCGATGCGCAGGTAGTCCTCCCAGGTCGGCAGCACCAGTTTGACCCGCGTATCTCCGGCGGCATCAGTCATATCCGCGACTGCCAGATCCCTCTTCGCCACCGCCCGCAGCAGCCCCTCGGTGGCGTCGATGGCGTCCACCGCAGTCGCTGGATCGTGGACCGAGGGGGACAGCGCCCGTAGCGCAATATCGGCTAGCAACCGGAAAGCCAGCATCGGGTCCTGGTCGAAGGTCCGCTCGGCGCTGAGCACCACTGCCGCCCGCACAACCTCATCGCTCAGCTCACCTCCGTGGATGTCGGCCAGCGGCGAGTCATCGTGCACGGTGTCTCCCACACCGACGCGGAACGCCACCAGCGCGTCTGCTCGCGTTGCCTCATCTATCAGCCGCCGTAGCTCCAGCTGCTGAACAACTCCGGGCACGCCGGCCCAGGCGATGGTGCCCCGCAGCTCCGGCAGCTGCGCGGAAGGCTCGTCGGGCGCCTTCGGGTCGGATCGCAGCGGGCAAACAGCGGCGATCACGGCGCGGCCGCGCGAGGTTACGGCTTCCAGCACAGATGCCAGCTTGAGTGACAGAAATGCTCGAATCTGCAATGCCCGGATCAGCGCAAAAGTGACGAGTGTGGCGAGGGTCGCCGTGACCGGTACGAGTGCAGTCACCTCGCCCAAGTTGATGCTGACCACACCGGCGGTCACGGCGAAGGTGAAGACGCCAACGGCCAACGCGAAGCACGATGAGCCGGAAGGGCGCCCCGTGGTCCTGGCTGAGAGGCTCGCCGTTCATCTCGTACGCAATGAGTATCTCTGCGGCCGGATCGGCGGCGTGGACCAGGGGCAGCGCGCGGACGAAACTCAGGTTGTTCTTGTCGGTGTCGGCGAGAACCGGGGTGGGGTGGTAGGCGCCGTGGTCGGCGCCCTCGAAGCGGACGTCGACGCCGTTCGTGGCCGGACGCGCTTGTGCCAGCACTTCGTGCAGGAAGGCGCCCGGGAACGGGCGGTTGGAAATGCATCCGTTGCCCAGCGGTGAGCGCGGGGGCGACTACGCCGTCTCGACCGCCCGCTGGATTCACTCTAGCGATGGTCGCCTCGGAAAACTACAGCTTTTCAAGACACCACTCAGCAGCCGCCCGAGGCTGCCGAAGAGGGGAAAGCCGGGCTCATGCATGTCTTGAAACACGTCTCACCACAAGTTGTCTCGGCGGGGGCATCGGGACTTTACCTGGGGGCAGCTGGGCTGCACACCTTCAGAATGGCCACGGATAAGTCCCTTCGGGCACTGTTGGCTGAACGCTATTAGGTCTAACGTGGTGTTCCGGTCCAGCGTGCCCATGAACGCGCTGGAGGGGGACCGTACAGTGATCATCTGGCACGCCTTCGGGGTCTCAAGGCGGAGGAACGTCATGGCGATGATGGCTGACCCGGAAAACCACGCGCAGCATTCTTTGGCCGGCCGGGGCGTGTATCTCC
>JBKPJW010000558.1:0-5851 GCA_046730875.1 Actinomycetota bacterium
AGGCGAGATCAGCGTGGTCGGCGTAGGCATCAAAGACAGCCAGGACACGTTCGGCGGGTGTTGCTGCCGCGTCCCGCCTTGCCCGATACAGCCCCAGCCATTCCTCATGGCGGGCGTAGAGATAAGCCGTGACCAGGTCCGCCTTCGAGGAGAAATTGTTGTAGAGGCTCTTCTTGGCCACGCCGGCCTCGGCTGTGATGGTGTCGATGCCTGTCCCTGCCAGGCCGTCGGCGTAGAAACGCCGCGCAGCCGCTTCAAGGAGTGCCTCGCGGGCAGGCCGACGAGGCGTCCGGTCTGCCGGTGCAATCTGCTTCGCCGTCATGGCTTGTCCTCCGCTGGAAATGGTGAGTAGGTAGACCAGTCTACCTACTCACGCCAATCGTGCAACCACTTGGCCTCTGAAGCTGCAGTGCGGGAAAGCCCCGGGAAAGCCCCGGAAGGCCCAATTGAATCTTCTCGGCCCGTGTCGATTGACCCTCCCGCTGTTCGACCTGTGGGTGAGAAGGTCGGAGGGCGACCTTCCAAACCAAGGAGATTGAAATGGCAAAGTACATGTTGATCATGCGCGGAACAGACGAGTCGTACGCCAATCTTGAGAAGGCCGACTTCAACGAGATGCTCGAGACCATGGGCAAATTCAATGACGAATTGATCCGCGCCGGAGTCCTGCTGGCAGCCGAGGGTCTGGATGATCCGAAGGAGGGTGTGGTGGTGGACTTTACCGGCGAAACCCCGGTGGTCACTGACGGGCCCTATGGCGAAACCAAGGAGCTGTTCGGCGGCTTCTACATCCTCGATGTCGCATCGAAACAGGAAGCCATCGAGTGGGCCAAACGTGCCCCCCTCACGGCGGGCACCAAGACCGAGATCCGCCGTGTACCCTCCATCGACGAGTTCCCGCAGGACAACGAATGGATCCAGAAAGAACGAGCGTGGCGTGAGCAGACCGGCCAGGTCTGAACAGCCCAACACCTCACTGGCAGTGAGCAGCAACGAGGCAAGGGCCGCCGTCGAAGCCGTGTGGCGCATGGAGTCCGCACGCATCGTCGGCGCCCTTGCCCGCTATACGGGCGATTTCCCGTTGGCCGAAGACCTGGCGCAGGAGGCGCTCGCCGAGGCTCTGGTGTCCTGGTCGGTAAACGGGATCCCTGCGGAACCGGTGGGTTGGTTGCTGACCACGGGCAGGCGTCGAGCGGTGGACACCTTCCGGCGCCGTGCCGCCCGGGACGAAAAGTACGCGCTGCTGGCCCGCGACCTCGCGGACGAGCTTCCGGGCGCGGATTCCCTGTTCGATCCCGACGCGATCGACGACGACGTGCTGGCTCTGATGTTCATCTCCTGCCATCCGGTGCTGTCCAAGGAAGCGCGGATCGCGTTGACGCTGCGCGTGGTGGGCGGCATGGGCACCGACGAGATCGCGAAGGCGTTCCTGGTTCCGGTGCCGACCATCCAGGCACGCATCACCCGAGCCAAGAAGACCCTGGCCGCCGCCCGGGTTCCGTTCGCCGTGCCGGAAAAGCGTGAAGTGCCCGAACGGCTTGGCTCGGTGCTCCAGGTCGTGTACCTGATCTTCACGGAGGGTTCCTTCGCGTCCGGCGGGACCTCCTGGATGCGCACGGACCTGGCTGGCGAAGCGCGCCGCCTGGCCCGGGTGCTCACGCGCCTGACGCCGGAACCCGAGGTATTCGGCCTGCTGGCCCTGATGGAACTGACGGCCGCGCGGTTCCCCGCGAGGCTCGATACGTCCGGTCGGCCGGTCCTCCTGGAGGACCAGGACCGACGGCTGTGGGACCAGTCGGCGATCCGCCGAGGCCGCGCCGCGTTGGTGAGGGCCGTGGCTGCCGGCCGCGGGCTCGGCGCGTACGGGCTGCAGGCCTCCATCGCCGAATGCCACGCTGTAGCAAGCTCGGTTGCGGAAACTGACTGGCAGCGGATCGTGGTCCTCTACGAGGCCCTGGGGAGGCTGGCGCCGTCGCCCGTCGTCGAACTGAACCGCGCCGTGGCGGTGGCCATGGCGTCGGGCCCGGCCGCTGGGCTGGAACTTGTCGAAGCGATCGCAGCCCGTGGCGAGCTCAACGGTTCGCACCTGCTTTCCGCGGTCAGGGGCGAGATGCTGACAAGGCTCGGCCGGCGCCGGGAGGCGAAGTCCGCCCTGCAGCAGGCTGTCGCGTTGTGCGCGAACGCGGCCGAACGTGCAGCGCTGGAACGCAAGCTCGATGAGCTGGCCCGTTAGTAGGGCCTATTCGAAACGCACGGCGTCCCACTCTAGGATTCGCGGAACGGCAAGCCCCTCCACTGTGAACGGATCGCCGGCAATGAAGCGCTCGGCATCCTCGCGTGAAGTGAAGATCCCCATCGATCCGCCGGCCGGATCCGCCGTCTGGAACGGGCCCAGCGCGATGAGTCCGCCGCCTCCGGCGCGGAAGGCTTCGAAGTAGGCCTTGTGGCGGGGGTACGTTTCAAGAATGCGCGAGCGTTCGACGCCCTCGCTGAGGCTGTACATCACGACGAATTCCATCCGCCGATCCTACCGCCGCTAATTCTGAACTCGTTGAGGCCGGTCAGGCCGCCAGGGCCAGCGACGCGGCCGGGGATGTCTCCCGACTCGGTGCCAGGATGCTGATCCGATATTCGTGCTGGAACGGATCGACCTGCACGGGCAGGTGGCGCGACTTGGCGCACGCGTTGAGCCTGTCCAGGGCGGCGGGTTCGACCTGAGCACGGGTCAGGTCGAGTTCCAGGGCCAGCCCGGAAGCCAGCGAGCTGGCGCGCTTCACCACGTCATACAGACCTTGAACGCTCTGGACGGTCACATGACCTTGGACCTTAACGTGGGCTTTGGCGCCATCCAGGTCCATCCGGACCAGCACCCGCAGCTTTTCGTTCACAATGTTCCCCCAACTTTAAAAACGGGACCACCACGCTGTGGCCCCTGATAACGATAGAGCAAATGTGACCTGGATAACAAATCCGTCCGTAGCGGTGGCTGCCACGGCTGGTTCGCTGAGACGGGAACGGCCCGTCAGCGAGAGCTGACGGGCCGTTCTTCGGGTGCGGGATCCAGTTCGCCGGGCCGGGACCCGTCACATGATGCCGGTGGGTACCAGCAGGACCCAGGCCAGCGCCGGGGCGACCAGCACGACTGCGCCGGCGTAGATCATCAGCTGCTTGTAGACGCGCTGGCGGTCGTTTTCGCGGGCGTTGGCGACCACCAGCGCACCGTCGGTGGAGAAAGGGGAGACGTCCACGACGGTGGCGGCGATGGCCAGGGCTGCGACGGTTCCGGAGGCGCTCAGCGCACTGGTGGCCAGCAGCGGACCGGCCAGGGGGATGAACGCGGTCAGCAGGGCCGTGGAGGAGGCAAAGGCTGAGCCGACGCCGATCACGTAGCAGAGGACCAGTGCGACCAGCAGCGGTGCACCCAGTGCCAGGGCTTGCTCGGCGAGGGTGTCAATGACGCCCACGTGCTGGAGCAGGGAGACGTAGGTAATCATGCCGGCCACCAGCAGGACCGTGGACCAGGAGATGCCGCCGATGAACGTCCGGTGTTCCTTGATGTTGATCAGTGCCAGCAGGAGGCCGGCGGAAAGGGCGACAAAGCCGATGGGCATGTGGAAGCCCAGGGTGCACACCAGCATCACGGCGATCAGCGCGAGCGTGAGGATCTGCTGGCCGTGGGGACGGCTGATACGGGTTGTGTCAAGGTCGGCGTGCTGGCCGCCCTCACCGTCGCGCAGCTTGCCCAGGAGGGCAAACAGGATGACGGTCAGTACCGAGAGGATGAGGTTGAGGGCGAAGCTGGCGGCGAAAAGCGCGCCCTGGGAGATGGGGAAGCCGTTGTCCAATGCGATGTCGTGCACCAGTACGCCGGCCACGGACAGCGGGGAGAAGCCACCGGCGTGCGCACCGTTGATGATGAACGCTCCCATCAGTACGGGATGGATGCGCGATTCGTAGGCCAGCCCGATCGCCGCGGGGGCCAGCAGCGCGACGGCGGCAGGAGAGAAAGTGCCCAGCGCCGTGAGCGCGGCGGCCATAAGGAAGAACACCCAAGGCAACAGGAGCGTCTTACCTCTGACGAGGCGCACGCAGGTCTGGACGATGATGTCGATGGTCCCGTTCCTCTGGGCCATGCTGAAGAAGTAGGTGACTCCGATGATGGTGATAACGATGCTGGCAGGGAAGTCCGCAAGTATTTCCTTGTCGGTCATTCCGAGCATGAAGTAGCCCACGCCGAATGATGCGACCAGCCCCATCACCCCGATGTTCAGCGGCCATTTCGTGGCGACGACGAACATCACGACGAGTATGACCAGCGGGATGATCTGGATGGCGGTCATGGGCGGCTCCGATTCCGAGGCGGCCGCCGGGCTGGACATGACACCCCCGAGAACGAGGGCGACCAGACCGAGGATCGCGATCGCGGCTACCGTTATCAGCAGGATACGGCGGCGACGGTTGGGGCGCTTGGAGCGGTCTTCCCGGATTTCGCTCTCTGCTTGGGGAGCAGGCTGGTAAATAGTCTTAGTCATGATCGTGGCTCCTCATTGAGTGGCTGATGCTAGTGAGGCTTCGACGGCGCTGCCGAGAGTCTCCGGGAGATGGATGATGGTGGTGGCGATAGTGCGGGCCGTTCGGTCGACGCCGACCAGCAGGGTCCCGTCGCGCTCCTCGCTCCAGGTTTCGATCACTCCCGCAGGAGTGCGTAGTCTCAGGGCAGACCTCGGAGTGTCGCCTGTGATGCTGTTGAGTACGGTGCCCCGAGTGCGGGCGGCGAGAGTCAGGGCGATGCTGCCGGTGATGGCCAGGGCGGGGTGGGGCTTGCCCATCGAGAGCATCATGACGTTGACGTCGCAGTCCGGGTCCGATTGGGTGGGGGAGGCGACGATCGCGAGCTTGGGGATGGCGCGGGCAGCTTCGGCGATTGTTGGTGCCAGCCCCATCCGGACGGCCGCCTGTCGGCGGATGTGCTCCAAAGTTTCCAGCTGCAGTTCCACGCCAGCGCCCCAGCTGTCGTACCGGCCTGCATCCAGTCCCAGCTCCTCGGCACGGACGATCACTACCGGCGCGCCGGCGTCGACCAGTGAAACAGTCCAACGTGTTCCGCCGGCAAGTATCGTGTCGCTTGCTTCGCCGGTAGGCAGTAGACTTCCGGTGGTCTTGCCGGCTGGGTCCTGGAAGCCAAGCCCCACCCGGTAGCCAGGGAAAACAACTCCAGGCATCTGCGCATCCGGAACGATGGGCAGGGCCCCTGCGGGGGTGGCCACGCGCTGGATGATGATCTGACCGGTGTTGGTGTTGCGGGTGACGATGCGGGTGTTATCGCCCTTGGGGATCACCCAACCCTTTTCGATCGCATAAAGGCCGACCACCGCGGAGCAGTTCCCGCAGTTGCTGCCCCAGTCCACTGCTGCCTCTTCGATGCCGACCTGGGCGAAGGTGAACTCTACGTCGACGTCCTGGTCGACGAGCCGGCGCAGGATCATGGCCTTGCTGGTTGTGGAAGTTGCTCCCCCGACACCATCAATCTGCCTGGAGTCCGGACTTCCGAACAGCCGGGGAAGCAGCTCATCCAGGCTGGTGCGGGTTTCGTCCAGGTCCTCGGTTTCGAAGACCCAGCACTTGCTGGTGCCTCCACGCATCCATTCAGCTTCTATCTTCATCGTCTTCCCTACATCTCTTGTTTGCCGGTGTTCAGGCGCCTGATAAAAGAATGATCCGGATCACAAATGAAGACAATGTTCAATAATTAATGGGGGATGTAGGGATCCTTAATTCACCGGGATTTGAGGACTAGACGCCCTCCATTTCCGCAACCATCGGCGGGATTATTCGTGGGTCACTCCTGTAG
>JBKPJW010000559.1:0-24429 GCA_046730875.1 Actinomycetota bacterium
CGCGGAGCTTCTCCCCAAATCCGTTCCCCACGGATACCTCCTAATTCCGGACATTCTTTGTACTAAATGCTTGACAGTCTCTGTGGAAACCATTTTACAATGTGTGTCAACAAGGGTAGTGCTGACTTGGTTAAGGACCGACCACCCCCGACTCTTATTGAGGAACTCTATGTTGAAGAAGATTGCAGCCGGAGCCGTCCTGGCGGGCGCACTGGCATTTTCCGCCGCGGCCCCGGCAGTGCTGTCCGCTGCTTCCCTCACGAATGTTTCAGACATTGCCGCCGTCGGTAACTGGCCCGATCCCATGCGCGCACCCCAGGCGGTGGGCAACTGGCCCGATCCCATGGTCAGCTGGACAAACGTCGGCAACTGGCCCGACCCCATGTAAACAGTCCCACGTAACAGCTCCGATCTGACAGGTCCCGCCTGGCTGACGGGTATGTGCAACGGAGCCCCGGAAGGTTTCTTCCGGGGCTCTGCTGTGACCGGCAGAGGCCCGTTCGGCGGTGGGCCCGATGGTGCTGCCAACAAAAAAGGACCCTCCGTGTGGAGGGTCCTTTTTCTTTGGTCGGGATGACAGGATTTGAACCTGCGACCTCGTCGTCCCGAACGACGCGCGCTACCAAGCTGCGCCACATCCCGATCCGCTGCTTCAAAAGCAACTTCACAAGAGTATCCGATCATGGCCCCGTATGTGAAATCGGCGCCGACGCCGTGCCCGCCGCCCGCCGTCGTCGGCCCGGCCGGTGCCGCGGTCCGATCAGACCAGCGAGTCTTTCCAGGCCCCATGGAGCCGGGCGAAAGCGCCGCCGTCGCCGATCAGCTGCTCCGGGGTGCCGTCTTCGACGACGCGTCCGTCGTGCACCACCAGGACCCGGTCCGCTGTCTCCACCGTGGAGAGCCGGTGGGCGATGATGAGCGCGGTCCGTCCGCTGCCGGAGGCTGTGCCGGGTTGGTTGCCGGCTGCGCCGGGTTGCCGGCCGCCGTCACGCGTGCCCCGCAGAAGTCCCGCGAGGCCCTGCTGGACCAGGCGCTCCGACGGGATGTCCAGCGAGGAGGTGGCCTCATCCAGGATCAGGACGGCCGGGCGGGCCAGGAATGCCCGGGCGAAGCTGATCAGCTGGCGCTGTCCGGCGGAGACGCGGCCGCCGCGCTTGTTGACGTCGGTGTCGTAGCCGTCCGGAAGTTCCATGATGAACGCGTGCGCCCCCACGGCCCGGGCCGCGTCCTCGATCTCCTCGCGGGATGCCGCCGGCCGGCCCAGGGCGATGTTGTCCGCCACCGAACCGCTGAACAGGAAGGCCTCCTGCGTGACCATGACCACATTCCGGCGCAGGTCCTCGGTGGAGAGCTGGCGCAGGTCCACGCCGTCGAGGGTGAGGGACCCGGCGGTGACGTCGTAGAAGCGGGCAATCAGCTTCGCGAGGGTGGACTTGCCGGCTCCGGTTTGCCCGACGAGCGCGACTGTCTGCCCGGCGGGGATGCGCAGGTCCAGCCGCGGGATGATGACCGGGCCGTCGCCGTACCGGAATTCGACGGCGTCGAAGTCGATGCTGCCCCGCGCGTCCTGCAGGGCGACAGGCGTCTTCGGCGGCCGGACGGTGGGGATCTCCTGGAGGAGGCCGGAGACCTTCTCCAGGGCCGCCTGGGCGCTTTGGAAGGAGTTGTAGAACATCGCCATCTGGTCCACCGGCTGGAAGAAGCGCTTGGTGGACAGGATCAGGGCCAGGAGCACGCCCACCTCGAGGTCGCCGCCGAGGACCCGGAAACCGCCGGTGAGCAGCACGACGGCGACGCACACGTTGCCGATCAGCACCAGCCCGGGCTGGAAAATGCCGTTGAGGTTGATGGAGCGGACGGTGGCGCGCCGGTAGTCCTCGGCGAGGTCGGCGTAGCGTGCGGCGTTCTCGCGTTCCTTCCGGAACGCCTTCACCGCGCGGATGCCGGTCATGGTCTCCACGAAGTGCACGATCAGCCGGGCCGAGACCACCCGGGATTCGCGGAAGGCGATCTGCGAGTGCTTCTGGTACCAGCGGGCCAGGAAATACATCGGCACGCCGGCGGCCAGCACCAGCAGCCCGCTGCGCCAGTCCAGCACGAACACCGTGACGGCCGTAAACGCCATGAACAGCGCGCCCGAGGCCAGCGAGCTGACGCCGGAGTCCAGGAGTTCGCGCAGGGCCTCCAGGTCCGAGGTCTGCCGGGCGATGATGCGGCCGGAGGTGTATTTCTCGTGGAATTCGAGGCTCAGCCGCTGCGTGTGGCGGAAGACCCGGACGCGCAGGTCCAGCAGCATCGCCTGGCTGAGCTTCGCTGTCGAGGTCACGTACAGGGCGGTCAGGCCGGCGGTCGCAACAGCCGCGGCCAGGTACGCCATGCCGGTGAGCATGAGCGGAAGGCTGTCGCCGGCACGCAGGGCCGGCAGGGCCCGGTCGATGCCGAAGGCGATCAGCGCCGGCCCGGCCACGCGGGCGGCCTGGGACAGGACCACGGCGCCGAGCGTCAGCCAGAATCGGGCCCGGGCGGGGCGGATCAGGGAGCCCAGCAGGGCCACGGAGCGCCGCCGGACGGCTTTGCTCTCACTCCGGCTGAGGTGCGCGTTGTCCTCGTTGGCGGTGCCGAACGTTGCGCTGGTCATCGGGACATCTCCTCGGACTGGTCTTCGAGGTCGGACAATTCTGAATCCAGGTCCCGCGGTTCCGGGTCCAGGCTCGCGATCACGTACCGGTAGTGGCTGTTCCTGGCGAGCAGTTCCGTGTGGGTTCCGACGGCGGCAATCCGGCCGTCCTCGAGCAGGGCCACCCGGTCCGCCAGTGCCACGGTGGAGGGCCGGTGCGCCACGATCAGCGTGGTGGTATCCCTGAGGACCTCGCGCAGCCTTGCCTCGACGAGTACCTCGGTGTTCACATCCAGGGCCGAGAGCGGGTCGTCCAAAACCAGCACGGCAGGCTTTGCCGCGATGGCGCGGGCCAGCGCGATGCGCTGCCGCTGGCCGCCGGAGAGGCTGAGGCCCTCCTCGCCGATCAGGGTATCCACACCCTCCGGCAGCGAATACGCGAAGTGGGCCTGGGCGACGTCGAGGGCTTCCGCCAGGGCCGCGTCCCGGCCTTCCGCCGATCCGGCGTCGGGCGCGCCGAGCAGGACATTGTCCCGGACGGAGCTGGAGAACAAGGTAGTGTCCTCGAACGCCACGGCCACCACCGTGCGCAGGTCCTCCACGCCGAAGTCGCGCAGGTCCACGCCGTCGATGGTGATGGATCCGTCGGTGACGTCATAGAGGCGGGGCACCAGCTGGAGCAGGGCGCTCTTGCCGCTGCCCGTGATGCCCACGAGGGCCATGGTTTCCCCCGGCCGGATGTCCAGGGTGATGTTCTTCAGGATCGGCTTGTCCGGGGTGTCCTCGAACGCGAAGGTGGCATTGCGGAAGCTGAGGGCGCCCTTGAGCTGGTCCGGCCGGCGCGGCCGGTCCGGGCTGGTGATCGTGTTCGCCGCGTCCATGACCTCGAAATGCCGGTCCACGGCGGACTTTGCGGTGAGGGCCATGGCGAGCAGCATGCCGCAGAATTCCACGGGCGCGGCGACGACGGCGGCGGTGGCGAAGAAGGCCACGAGCGACCCGATGGACAGCTGGTCCGTGGAGGCCAGCACGATGCCGACGACCAGGCCGGCGCCGAGGGCGAGTTCGGGCAGGAGCGTCACGACCAGGCTGAAGGTCGCCTGGTGTCTTGCCTTGGCGATCTCGGTCTGGCGGAGTTCCTTGGCCTGTTCATTGAAGTTCTCCAGCGCCTCACGGCTGCGGCCGAAGGCCTTCAGGACGCGGATGCCGTGCACGGATTCCTCGACCGTCGTCGCCAGGTCCCCGGCCTGGTCCTGACTGCGGCGGGCCACCTTGCTGAACCGGGTGCGGAAGCGGAATCCGTAGATCATGATCGGCACCGCGGCGGCCAGGAAGATCAGGGCCAGCTGCCAGCTCATGGCGAACATCACCGCGACGCCGATCAGCACGGTGAGTGTGGTGACCACCAGCATGATGGCCCCGAAAGCCATCCACCGGCGCAGGAAGTTCAGGTCCGTCATGGCGCGGGAGAGCAGCTGCCCGGAGCCCCAGCGGTCGTGGAAGGACACGGTGAGGTCCTGAAGATGCCCGTAGAGGGAGACCCGCATCCGGGTCTCCACGGTGGTGGCCGGGTTGATGACGAACTGCCGGCGCAGGGCCACCAGGCCGGCCTCGGCGATGCCCAGGACCAGGACGATGAGCGAGGCCCTCCACACGGCGTCCGTGCTGGCGCCGGGCGTCAGGGATTCGTTGACCAGCACGCGCAGCACCTGGGGGATGGCCAGTGCCACCACGCTCGCCAGCAGCGCGCTGAGCAGGCCCATGACCAGCCGGGGCAGGATGGGCCGGACATGGGGATAGAGACGGCTGATGGAGGTGAAGAATGAACTCTGCTTGGCCATGCCTGCTTCTTAAAACGCCTGTGCATAGAGAGCACCATTGAATGTAGTTTCCTGTAGCAACTACCCTAGGCCATGCCGTGACCGGATTCACTCCCTGGTGACCGGCCGCGTGATCTCGGCCTGTCGCTACGGCCGGCGATGAGTTCCGGGCGGCGCTTCGAGCCCGCGGGATGGACATGTCCACTCGTGGCGCCAACCCCGAAGGGACATGTCCAGTCTTGGCCGGAGCGGACGGACATTGTGGGCTTATGCCCAGTGTTCCCGACCGGGGGAGGGCATGTCCCGCGCTCGGGAACACACGGGGAGGGCATGTCCAGTCGTGGGGCCAATTCCGAAGGGACATGTCCAGTCTTGGCCGGAGCGGGCGGACATTGTGGGCTTATGCCCAGTGTTCGCAACCGGGGGAGGGCATGTCCCGCGCTCGGGAACACAAGGGGAGGGCATGTCCACCGCCGGGCCAGCCAGTGGCCATATAGCGACCTGGCTCCGGGCAGGCCTCGGCTGGGGCGGGTCTAGGAGGGAGAGGTCAGGGTGATCAGGACGGCCTCAGGCCGGCAGGCGATGCGGACCGGGGCGAAACGCGAGGTGCCGATGCCCCCGGAGACGTTTACCGGCGTCGTACTGCCGTTGCTTTCCCACGGGTGCAGGCCCCTGGCCCGCCAGGTGGGAAGGTCGCAGTTCGTGACCAGTGCCCCGTATCCCGGGACGCACAATTGCCCGCCGTGGGTGTGGCCGGCCAGGAGGAGGTCGGCCCCGGCTTCGGTGAAGTGGTCGAGGACGCGCTGATACGGCGCGTGAGCCACGGCGACCCGGACATGCGGGTCGGCGTCCCGGCCCCTGGTGCCGCGCGGCCAGCCCGCGTACCGTTCGAGGCGCAGGTGCGGATCGTCGACGCCGGAGAAATCGAAGCGCATGCCCTTGAGCACCAGGGACTGGCAGCGGTTGGTCAGGTCCACCCAGCCGGACATGCCGAATTCGGACCGCAGCCGCGGCCAGTCGAGCCTCTCCGGGTCTTTGCGCTGGGCCGAGGGGCCGCGCAAGTACGAGGCGGGGTTCCTGGGCCGCGGGCCGAAGTAGTCGTTGGAGCCGGGGACGAACACGCCCGGGAATTCCAGGAGGGGACGCAGGGCCGCCAGCAGGGGTTCCACGCTCTTGGCATGGCTGAGGTTGTCGCCCGTGTTCACCACGAGGTCCGGCCTGAGCTCCGCCAGGGATGACAGCCACCGGGCTTTCCGGTGCTGGCCCGGAACGAAATGGATATCGGAAAGGTGCAGGATCCGGAACGGGCCGAACCCGGCACGCAGGATGGGAAGGGTTTCCTCCCGGAGTACGAACTGGTTCTTCTCCCACAGCCCATAGCCGACGGCGGACGCGCCCGCCGCCGTTCCGATCGCGGCGGTCACGGCAAAGCCGCGTCCGATGCTTCGGACGCGGCTCGCCAGATCATTCCCCGGGGTCATCGGTTATTCTTGGACGTTTTCGTCGGCTCCGGCGACGGTTCGGAGGACTTCTCCTTGGCCGGTGCCGTGCTTTCACCCGTCGGGGTGGACGTCCGCGGCGGTGAATACGGCGCGTTCAGCATCCTCGACGGCGGGCTCGGGAACGCCTCGGTGCCGTAGCCGGGCGCAACCTGGGCCATGTAGTTCGAGAACTGCGGACCGGCGATCATGTAACCGTCGATGCCCTTGTAGAACTTGCCGTTGATCGTGACGTTCTGGCCGGCCCGCTGCTGGTTGCCCAGGGGATCACCAAACCAGGTCGCGGTCGCCAGGCCGCTGGTGTAGCCCGCCACCCACGTGGAGCTGTTGGTGTCGTTGGTGCCGGTCTTGGCCGCGATCGGGAAGGTGGTCCGGGTCGAAATCCGGGGGCGGATCAGCGAACCCGAGCCGCGGTTGAGCACTTCCTGCATGGCGTACGCGACGCCGTGCGCCACCTCGGGCGAGACCGCATCCCGGCAATTGGTGGTCTGGGCCGGCAGCTGGGCGCCGGTGGTGTCGGTCACCGAATCGATGGCGATCGGTGCGCAGTACTGGCCGTCGTTGGCGAAAGTGGCGAACGCGCTGGCCATGGTCAGCGGTGCCGTCTGGGTGGAACCGATGAGGTTGCCGAGGGTGGTCATCGTCACCTGCGGGTTAGGGCTGTCCGCGCTGGGCAGCCCGCCGTGGATGCCGACGGCGTCGACGATCTTCTGAATTCCGCAGAGGTCAACCTGGGCCGCCGTGGCGAACGTGATGGTGTTGATGGAGTTCGCCAGGCCGTCGAGGACGGACATGTACTTGTAGTACCCGGCCTCGGCGTTCTGGAGATCCTTGGTGCCGTTGGACGCGTCGTACCAGCCGACGGTCGGCGCCGGGCAGGTGTTCCGCCAGGGGAAGTTCTGCGGATATCGGCGCACGGCACCGTTGAGCTGCGTGCTCATCGACTTGCCCTCATTGAGCCACTCCGCGAACGTGAAGGGCTTCATGGTGGAGCCGGGCTGGAAGCCGCCGAGGCCGTTGAGGTCGTTGCCGTTGGCGTCCTGGCTGTCCACGTTGAAGTTCTGGGTCTGGTCGAACTTGCCCTCGCCCGGGAACCAAACAGTGTTCTGGGCCATGGAGATGATCTTGCCGGTGCCCGGCTGCACGGACACCAGCGAGGCGCCCCACTTGTCCGGGTTCGCGCCGGCCGACGCGTCAACCTGGGCCTGCGCCACAGCCTGCGCGTTCGGATCCAGCGTGGTCTTGATGGTCAGGCCGCCGCGGAAAATCTTCCGCTCGCGCTCGGCGGCGTCGGCCCCGTAGGCCGGATCGTTCAGGAGCAGGTGGAGGACGTAGTCACAGAAATACGGCGCCGTCTGGGAATAGGCGCAGCCCTGGCGGGGCTGGGTGACCTTGGTCTCCACCGGCGTCGCCACCGCGGCATCGTAGTCGGCCTGCTGGATCTTGCCCTGCGTCAGCATGGCACTGAGCACGAGGTCCCGACGGGTCTTGGCGTTCTCCGGGTTCGAGATGGGGTCGTAGAAGGAGGGGCTGTTCACGACGCCGGCCAGCAGTGCCGCCTGCGGCAGGGTCAGGTCCTTGGCCGTGGTGCTGAAGAAGAACTTGGACGCGGCTTCGATGCCGTAGGCGTCCCGGTTGAAGAACACGATGTTCAGGTAGCCCTCAAGGATCTGCTCCTTGGAGAACTCCTTCTCCAGCGCGATGGCCAGCTTCATTTCACGGAGCTTGTCCCCGACGCCCTTGTTGACGCCGTTCAGGAGCACCTCGTCGCTCTTGCCTTCGGCCTCCAGTGAGGAGTTGATGACGTTGTTCACGTATTGCTGCGTAATGGTGGAGGCACCCTGCCGGTTGCCGCGGGCGGTGCTCACGAGGGCGCGCAGGATGCCGGTGGTGTCCACGCCGCCGTGCTCGTAGAAGCGGCTGTCCTCGATGGCGATGACCGCGTCCTTGATGTACGGGGACATCTGGTCCAGCGCGACACGCGTGCGGTTTTCCGCATAGAGGTTGGCGATCACGCTGCCGTCGGAGGCCAGAATCGTCGTCGACTGGCTCGGCGGATCGACCTTCAGCTCTGCGGGAAGGGTGTCAAAAAACTGGATCGAACCGCTCGCGGCGCTGCCCGAAACGGCCGCCGCGGGGACCAGGAGGCCTGCCACCAGGACGCCGCAAATGGCGCTCACGCCCAGGAAAAGAAAGATCTTTCCGAAGGTGGTGGCCGTGTCGAATAAAGGGTTCTTGCCAGTCGCCATGTTTTCCACTTTACCGGCAACGACTAGGCTTTATGTCATGACCAAATGGGAGTACGCCACGATTCCGCTCATTATCCATGCCACAAAGCAGATCCTGGACCAGTGGGGCGAGGACGGCTGGGAGCTTGTCCAGGTTGTTCCCGGCCCTGAAGGAAACGGCCTGGTTGCCTACCTGAAGCGGGAGAAGCAGTAGCCGTGAGCACCCCCTCAGACGCCGCCCCGGCCACGCCGGCGAGCGCGAAAAACGTGGCCGAAGACACCGGTGCGGCAACGGCCGGCGCAGCGGGACAGAACGGCGCCGCGGGCGCGTCCTCAGCCGTCGAGCAGCGGCTGGCGGAGCTGGGCCTGACGCTTCCCGAGGTCGCCGCCCCGGTCGCGGCATATGTTCCCGCCGTCATTTCCGGCAACCACGTCTACACCTCCGGGCAGCTGCCGTTCATCAACGGCAAGCTCGAGGCCACCGGCAAGGTGTCCTCCGGCTCGGAAGGCTCCACGGACGAGTACACGGTGTCCCCGGAGGCCGCGAAGGCTTACGCCGCGGTCTGCGCCGTCAACGCCCTGGCGGCCATCAAGAGCGTGATCGGCGACCTCGACCGCATCACGCGGATCGTCAAAGTGGTCGGGTTTGTTTCCTCCGATCCTTCCTTTACCGGCCAGCCCGGTGTCATCAACGGCGCCTCGGAGCTGCTGGGCCAGGTCCTCGGCGACGCCGGCCAGCACGCCCGTTCCGCCGTCGGCGTGTCCGTCCTGCCGCTCGACTCGCCCGTCGAAGTCGAACTGATCGCCGAATTCGCCTAGAAGGCCGGTCACTTCGTTGCCTCAGTTAGCACGCCGCCTGTTCGTTCTGCCCCCCGATCTCGAGGGAGCAGCCCGCAGCTGGATTGAACACGGTGAGCGCACGCCGCGGGCCCCGCGCTTGGCCTCCTCGGTGATCCTGCTGCGCGATTCGCCCACAGGCCTGGAGACCTGGCTCGGCTACCGGACAGGGGCCTCCCCGCTCGGTGTCCTCGCCTTCCCCGGCGGCTCGCTGGAGGCATCCGACGACGACCCCGTCGGCTGGCTGGGGCCCTCGCCCCAGCATTGGGCCGAACAGATGGGGACGGCCGACGTCGGGCTGGCGCGCCGCCACGTGGTCGGCGCGATCCGTGAGCTGTTTGAGGAAACCGGCATCCTGCTGGCCGGCCCCGACCTGGCCACCACAGTGGAGGCGACCTCCAGCGCCGAATGGATGCGCGCCCGCGAGGCCGTGGCGGACCAGGAGAAATCCTTCACCGATGTGCTGGCCAAGCGCGGGCTGTCACTGCGGACGGACCTGCTCAAGCCCCTGGTGAACTGGCTCAGCCCGGACTTTGCTCACCGCCGGTTCAACACCCGCTACTTCGCCGCCACCCTGCCCGTGAACCAGCAGCCCTCGCTGCTGGCCAGCAAGGGCGTGTGGGGCCGCTGGGTGTGCGTCCGGAAGGTTGTGAACGAGAGGGACACCACCGAGCTTGGCGACGAGGTGGGGCAGGAGAACACCGTCGGCCGGACCCTGGGCGAGCTCCTGGTGCCCGGCTCGGAAATCATGCTCGAGAAGATGGCCAAAGCCAGTGGCTGCATCGCCTACCTCAGCTACAAGCGCAAGGCTCACGTCTACCAGCCGAAGCTCGTCGAGGAAGAGGGCCGGCTCATGCTCGAGGTCGAGGCCGCCAAGACGGTGGCCGGCGAACCCCAGCGGGAGCGCTAGGCCCGGTCCGCGGGGCGTGGGCCAACGCGGACACCCTGGCAGGGCGTGCCCTTGATGGGCATGCTGGCCCGGAGGGGCATGCCCGTCCCTGCTCCGCCAGAGCGGACATGTCCCTTTCCGCCGCGCCCCGGCTTTCGACATGCCCGTCCGTGTGTCAGCCGTTGGGCATGTCCCATCGCGCGGCGCCCGGGCCTTGGACATGCTCGCCCGTGGTTTCAGCCGTTGGACATGTCCCTTTTTGACGTGCCCGGGCCCGGAGCATGCCCTCCCGCGGTTTCAGCCGTTGGGCATGATGGCATGATGTCCAGTCCTCGCCGCCGAAGCTGGACGTGTCGGGGTGATGCGGCAGCGTTGGACGGACATGTCCCTCGCAGTGCGGCTGAACTGCTCCCCGGGTGTCGGAACTAGATGTCTCAGTCCCACTTTCGGGGACCCGTTCAGGCTGGGCTGGGCATGTCCGCTTCGGGGACCGGTTCAGGCTGACTGGGGGCATGTCCGCGCGACGTGTGGCGGCCGTGACTGGACATGTCCCGCGGCCACGTCGGCTGCGGCGGAACGACAGAAGGCCGGTCCCGTTTGTTCCCCGGGGCCGGCCTTCTGGTTGCTGCTGAGGATCCCTAGCGGGAACGCTGGCGCAGGCGCTGCATGTCCAGGATGACGACGGCGCGGGCTTCCAGGCGCAGCCAGCCGCGCTGCACAAATTCTGCGAGGGCCTTGTTGACCGTTTCACGGGAGGCGCCAACCAGCTGGGCGAGCTCTTCCTGCGTCAGCTCGTGAGCGACCAGGACGCCGTCGGTCGCGGGGCGGCCGAAGCGGTCGGCCAGATCCAGGAGCGCCTTGGCCACGCGGCCCGGCACGTCGGAGAAGACGAGGTCGGACAGGGAGTCGTTGGTGCGGCGCAGGCGGCGGGCGAGGGCCTGCAGCAGCTGGGCCGAAACCTCGGGGCGGGTGCGCAGCAGCGCGTTCAGGCTCTCGTTCTTCAGGCCCGCCAGACGCGTCTCGGAAACGGCGGTGGCCGTGGCCGTTCGCGGGCTGGGGTCGAACAGCGCCATTTCGCCGAAAAGCTCGCCCGGGCCGAGGATGGCAAGCAGTGATTCGCGGCCGTCCGGCGACGTGCGGCCGAGCTTCACCTTGCCGGAGACGATGAAGTAAAGCTGGTCACCCTGATCGCCTTCCCGGAATACCGAGGCACCGCGTGAAAGGTCCACCTCGGTAAGTTCGTCCGTCAGCAGACGGAACGCCTCGTCGTCGAGCGTGGCGAAAAGGGGTGCGCGGCGCAATACCTCGATATCCATGAAATCTCCTACTAGCTGTGTCGGCTGGGGCGCTTCAGCCATTCTTTCAGAATTTTGGAGCTTCTGTGACGTAGTTGGCACCGAAACGCCCGAAGGGGCTGAAAGCGTGTGGTTTCGGGAAGTCCGCGCAGATCCCGGCGAACCCTGCAGGCTGGCGGCCGGTCGGCAAACGTTCAGCTTACACCGGTAGAATCGTGGCTGACCTGTCTGTGAGGAGCCCCGGTGTTTGGCTTGACCATTTTGGACTTGGTGTTGGTGGTGGCGCTCTTGTCCTACCTCATCCACGGCCTGCGAAACGGCTTCCTTGTCACGCTCGGAGGCATTGCAGGCTTCGCGGCAGGCGCGGTCGCCGCATTCGTGTCCGTGCCGATCGTGAGCGGGCTCGTGGAGAACAGCGGCTGGCGCCTGGCGGCGATTGTTGCCACCGCCGTCGTGCTGATGCTCGTGGGGAACGGCCTGGGCACCATGATCGGCCGGCGGATCCGCAGCGTGGTGCCGTTCAGTCCCCTCCGGACGGCGGACCGCGTCATCGGCGGCGGCGTCAACGTTGTGGTGTCCGCCCTCGTGATGTCCATGCTGGCCTTCAGCATCGGGGCCCTGGGCGTACCGTTCGTCTCCCAGCAGCTCGCCGAGTCCAAAGTCATCCGCTTCATCGACGGCGTGACTCCCACTCCGGTCAAGGCATCGATGGCGCAGCTGCGCTCAGCCGTGATTGGCGAGGGCATTCCCACGCTGCTGGACGGCTTCGGCCAAGGTCAGCCCGTCGCGGTCATCCCGGACACCAACACGGACACGCCGGCGCTGAACAAGGCAGCCGCGTCCGTGCTTAAGATCGCCGGGACCGCCTACCAATGTGGCCAGAACCAGACCGGAACCGGATTCGTGGTCGCCCCCGGACGCGTCGTGACCAACGCCCATGTGGTCGCCGGAGTCGACGAGCCGGTGGTGGAGACGCCCGGCGGTCGCGCGCTGCCTGGCCGCGTTGTGTACTTTGACACCCGGCACGACCTCGCCGTTGTGGCGGTGGATGGCCTGAGGACGGAGCCGCTTGCGCTGGCATCCGACCTGCCCGCCGGTAGCGCCGCGGCCTTCGCCGGATATCCGCACGGCGGCCCCTTCCAGTCCAAACCCGCCACGGTGCAGGACATCACCACGGTGCTGGTCCCCGACATCTACGGCAACAACGCGGCGCCCGAGGACGTCTACCGGCTCGCAGGCGACGTGCAGCCGGGCAACTCCGGAGGCCCGCTTCTGACAATGGACGGGCAGGTGGCGGGAGTGGTCTTTGCCAAGGCCACCACGGAATCCTCGCTTGGATTTGCGATCACCATGAGCGACCTCGGCCCCGTGGCGGCCCAGGCGCCGGGTCTGGGCAGCGTCGTCTCGTCCGGGCAGTGCGTCCAGAAATAAGAGCCTCAAGACGTAACCGATCAGCCACGCTCAGGACGCAGGGCCGAGCCACTCCAGGCTCTGGCCGTGCGGGCCGGTGATGGCCGCCGGCTGGCCGTCATGCAGCAACAGGAACCGGCCGCGGAGCCGGGCGTCATCCATTTCCGGGACCACGTTGGACCCGTCCGCCTGGGCAATCACCGTATGGCCTTCGTTCGAGAGCCAGTGGCAGCCCCGCTCCGCCGCAAGATCCACTATGGTGCGCCGGAACCTGGCGCGGCCGCCAGCGTCGAGGTACGCCATGACCGCGCTGTGGAAGACCACCAGGGCCGCGTCGGCCGGGGCGCGACCGGCGAGTTCCACGAGCTGTTCATTCAGGTCGCCTGCCACCAGCAGGGGCGGCTCTTCCTGGGCGATGGCGATCGCCTGGCGCAGCCGTTCGAGCCGGAACTCCTGCTCCGGCCAGACCAGGGCTTCCAGCCAGGCGACATCGTCCGGGTTGCGCACGTCCAGGGGATTGAGATCGATTCCCGCACGCCACACCACCCGGGGAAGTTCGGCCGGCAGCGGCACCGGGCCGGCGGTGACGCAGCGCAGAATGGGGAAAGTACCGGGCCGGGCACCGGCCGGAAACAGCCGGGTGGTCCCTGCGACCGCGGCCTGCGCTGTGCCGGCGCCGCCCATGTCGACCGCGCCGCCGGCGCCGCCCATGCCGTCCGTGCCGCCGTCGGCGCCCTGCGGGTCCGCGCCCGCTGCGGCGACATACTCGTAGCCGTAGCGGTCAGGGAACAGCGCCAGGCCGGCCGAGGCGCCCACTTCGATGAGGGCAAGCGGCTGGCCTTGCATGACCGAGATCTGCGCCAGCGACGGCAAAAGGGTGGCGCAACGCCCGGCCTCGTTCGTCTGGGTGGCTCGTGACAGCACGATATCCGAGACCTCGGCCCAGTGATCGTCCAGGAAGGTCCGGAAGTCGCCGTACGGACTGACCTGCGCGCCGAGGAACCGGGCGGCGGCGAGCATCAGCAGCGGCTGGCGTTTGTTGTGCGGCCACAGATCGATCCGCCGGATCAGTTCGGCGTCCCCGGCGATGCCCACGGCCCACGCCGCATAGCACGGGGAGGAACCCGGCGCGTCGACGGTGCCGAAATGCCGGTACCACTGGGCCGTATCCAAACCCGTGGACGATCCTCCGGATGCCGCCGCGGGCTCCGCGGGGGACATGCTCAGTCCTTGTCCGCGTGCAGTCCGGCGAGGTATTCCACCGCGAAGCGGTAGCCCAGGATCCCGGCGCCGGCGATCACGGCCTTGCTGATGTCCGAAAGGTAGGAATGGTGCCGGAAGGTCTCTCGGGCGTGAACGTTGGTGATGTGGACCTCGACCGTCGGCAGGGCAACAGCGGAAATGGCGTCCCGGATGGCCACGGAGGTGTGCGTGTAGGCGCCGGCGTTGAGCACGATTCCCACGGCCTTCCCGCGGGCGGCATGGATGGCGTCCACGAGTGCTCCCTCGTGGTTGGACTGGAAACACTCGACGTCCAGGCCGTGCGCCGCACCGGCGTCCTTGGCGAGCTGTTCGACGTCGGCCAGCGTTGCCGTTCCGTATTTCTCGGGCTCGCGGGTTCCGAGCAGGTTCAAATTGGGTCCGTTGAGAACCAGGATGGTGCCGCGTCGTCCGGCGTCGGCAGGGGTGGCTTCGCTCATGCCTGCCAATGTATCGCGTCGGGTTACTGGCAGCGGCACGCGGCCACGGAAACGGCGCGCAGATGACAGCCCCGGCAGCGCACCGGCAGGCTCTGGTCGGCACGGTGACGCCTGCCTAAACTGAAAGGACCATCGTGCGGAGCTCCCGTACCGGTGAGCCCTCGCGCAAAGCCCGATCTCGGAGCACATCATGCGCAACATTCATGCAGGAAAATCAATCCGCAGGGCCGCCGTGGGAATCCTCGCCCTGGCGGCGTTCCTCGTGCCGGCGCCCCTGGCCACCGCCGCCCGAGCTGACCGGGACGACCGGGCCTCGGTGATCACACTCCCCGGCGCCACCGGCGCTGAAGGCATCGCCGCAGGGGAGGGCAGCACGTTCTTCGCCGGCGACCTGCTCAACGGGAACATCTACCGGGGGAACATCGATAAAGGCAAGGCAAAACTGTTCATCACGGCGCCGGAGGGCCGGGCAGCGGTCGGCATGAAGGTTGACCGGGACAACGACCTGCTGTTCGTTGCCGGCGGCGGCACCGGTCAGGCCTATGTGTATGACCTGGAGACAAAGAAAACCGTGAAGGTCTACCAGCTGGCGCCGGCCGGGACCAGCTTCATCAATGATGTCACCCTGACCCACGACGGCGCCTGGTTCACCAACTCCCGCGCCGGCGAGCTCTACCGGATTCCGGTCAGCCGCGACGGGAAACCCGGTGACGCCCGGACCCTGACGCTCACCGCACCCGCCGGCACCGTGGATGCGGAGTTCAACCTCAATGGCATCGCCGTCGCCAAAGATGGGCACCGGCTGATCGTCGCTCACACAGGCCGCGGCGCCCTTTACAGCGTGAACCCGGACGACGGATCGAACAGGTTGATCGATGTCACGGACTCCTCCGGGGCCCCGGTCACCCTGGCCAACGTGGACGGCCTGGTGATCCGTGGCAACGCCCTCTGGGCCGTGCAGAACTTCCTCAACCAGGTCAGCCGGATTGACCTGACGGGGTCTCTGCGCAGCGGCGAGGTGCAGGAAGTCATCACCAGCAAGAACTTCGACGTTCCGACGACGGCGGCGCTGTTCGGCAACACACTCGCCCTGGTCAACGCGAAATTCGCCACCCCCACAGCAACCAGTTTCGAGGTGGTCCTCGTCGGGGCCCGCTCCGGCGACTGAAGTTCCGGCTCACCCGGCGGGACGAGTCCCTATTCCGTTGCGAGCCGTTCGATCCGCCGCAGCGCCAGGGCGCACACCGGAAGGTAGGCCGGTGCCCACCACGGGACGGTGAAGGTGACGAGGCAGCCGCCGTCCCGCGGAATGACCCGATGACCGGTAGCCGGGATCCCGGCCACCGACCAAGACCAGTACCGTCCGGCCTCAAACGCTGTCACGGTGTAAGGCAGCGCCGCCCCCAGGACAGTGCGGACCTTGCCGCGGCTGCCGAACGCAAGCCCTCCGGGTCCGGGCCCTGATCCGGGCCCGGCCGCGGCCGGCTCGACGCCGGTGATGGACGGCCCCCAGACCGGCCACGTCCGGGTGTCGATAAGCAAGGCCCAGACGTCCTCCGTGGATGCGGCGACCCGGCGCGACACGGAGAACGTCATTTCACCTTCTCAGGGACTGCGCGATCTGGGCCATCACTGTGTTGTCGGCCAGGGTGGTGGCATCGCCCACCTCGCGGCCTTCCGCGACGTCCTTGAGCAGTCGGCGCATGATCTTCCCGGACCGGGTCTTGGGCAGTTCCGGGACGACGAGGATGGTCTTGGGTTTGGCGATCGGGCCGATTTCCTTGCCGACGTGGTTGCGGAGTTCCTGCACGATCGAGTCGCCGGTGTCCGTGGCGTCCCCGCGCAGGATCACGAAGGCCACGACGGCCTGACCGGTGGTCTCGTCCGCGGCCCCCACGACGGCCGCCTCGGCGACGGCCGGGTGGGACACCAGCGCCGATTCGATCTCGGTGGTGGAGAGCCGGTGGCCGGAAACGTTCATCACATCGTCCACCCGGCCCAGCAGCCAGACGTCGCCGTCCTCGTCCTTCTTGGCCCCGTCGCCGGCGAAGTACATGGTCTCGAAGCGGGACCAGTAGGTTTCCTTGAAGCGTTCGGGGTCGCCCCAGATGCCCCGGAGCATGGCCGGCCAGGGTTCGCGGATCACCAGGAAGCCGCCGTGGCCGTCGGGCACGGATTCACCGAGTTCGTCCACGACGTCCACCGCGATGCCCGGCAGCGGAACCTGGGCCGACCCGGGCTTGGTGGCGGTCACGCCGGGCAGCGGGGCGATCATCTGCGCGCCGGTTTCCGTCTGCCACCAGGTGTCCACGATGGGTGCCGGCTGCTCCTTCTTCTCCCCGTTCTTGCCCGCGTTGGCGCCGATGACGTCCCGGTACCACATCCAGGCCTCGGGGTTGATGGGTTCGCCCACCGAGCCCAGGACCCGGATGGAGGAGAGGTCATACTTGGCGGGGATGTCCTTGCCCCATTTCATGAACGTGCGGATCGCGGTGGGAGCCGTGTAGAGGATGGAGACCTTGTACTTCTCCACGATCTCCCACCAGCGGCCCTGGTGCGGGGAGTCCGGCGTGCCCTCGTACATGACCTGGGTGGCGCCGTTGATCAGGGGGGCGTAGGCGACGTAGGAGTGCCCGGTGATCCAGCCGACGTCGGCGGTGCACCAGTAGACATCCGTCTCGGGGTGGAGGTCGAAGACCGCCCTGTGCGTATACGCGGTCTGGGTGAGGTAGCCGCCGGTGGTGTGCAGGATGCCCTTGGGCTTTCCCGTGGTTCCGGAGGTGTAGAGGATGAACAGCGGGTGTTCGGAGTCGTGCCCGACGGCGGTGTGCTCGGCGGAGGCCGCCTCGACCGTGTCAGCCCACCAGTGATCACGGCCCTCGTGCCAGTCCACGTCCTGGCCGTTGCGCTTGACCACCACGACGTTCTGCACGGTGTGGCCGTTGTGGGACAGCGCCTCGTCGACGGCGGGCTTGAGCGCGCTGGGCTTGCCGCGGCGGTAGGTGCCGTCGGCCGTGACCACGAGCTTGGCCTCGGCGTCATCGATCCTGGACCGCAGGGCCTCGGAGGAGAAACCGCCGAACACCACGGAGTGGACGGCCCCGATCCTGGCGCAAGCCAGCAGGGTGATGACAGCTTCGGGAATCATGGGCAGGTAGACAGCGACGCGGTCGCCCTTGGCCACGCCGAGGGACTCGAAGGCGTTCGCGGCCTTCTTCACCTCTTCGGTGAGCTGGGCGTAGGTGTACGTGCGGGTGTCGCCGGGCTCGCCTTCGAAGAAAATAGCCACCCGGTCCCCCCGCGCGGCCTCGACGTGACGGTCCAGCGCGTTGTAGGCGGCGTTGACCTCCCCGCCGACGAACCACTTCGCGAACGGCGGATTCGACCAGTCCAGCGTCTGCGTGAAGTCCTTGCTCCAGCTCAGCAGCCCGCGGGCCTGCTTGGCCCAGAAGGCGGGACGGTCGGCGTCGGCGTCGGCATACTCGCCAGCGGTGACCACGGCGTTCGCGGCGAACTCGGACGAGGGCGCGAAGCGTCGGTCCTCATGGGACAGGTTTTCAAGGGCGTCGCCCTGGGACGGCTGCGTGGCCATGGAGCCGGGTGTCTGCTGTGACATGGTGAACCTCATCATTCATCGATCCGGGCTGCGCGGCCGTTCGTGTCGCCTCCGTGCCGGGCCGCATGCGCGACGTCGGGCGGCGGCAGATCACGGCAGTGCCGCGGAAGCTGTCTGGGATAAACACTAATACTTGGGTCCGACCAAAAGTGTGCCCCGTCACGAAGAAGCGCCGCGAGCGGCACTTCCTAAGCGCCGAGCGGTTTGCGGGCGGCATTGGTCTCAGGCTTCGATTGCCGTCCGGAGCAAGCACCCGGGATTGGGAAAAACCGCAAAATTCTGATCCGTCCGCCCTCGGCTTGTCAGCTAGTGATCGGCCACCCACTTGGCTAGGCTGAGATGAAGTTGTGACATCCAATGGAGGCGACAGGACCGCTGGCGGTACTGTCCTTGCCTGCCGTTAGACGGCGCTGTCCAGGGTGCCGCCATGCTAAGGAGATACGTAATGAACGAGCAAGACAACGGGCAGCTCCGGGCACCCGCCAAGAGCCAGGACGGAACTGGGCAACCCGGTCCGGCCGGGTTCGGGGACGTGCCACGATTTACGGTGGACAAGAAGACTGCACGGAAGAACGAAGCTGTCCTCGGTCCTTTCACCATCCGGGACCTCACCATCTTCGGCTCCACGCTGCTTCTCTATATCGCCTCGCTGATACCGATGTTCTCCTTCGCGTACAACCTGTGGAACCTGGGCAGCCTGTTTTTCCTCGGCCTCGGCATCGTGCTGCCGCTTATTGTCACTGCCTTGTTCGTGGCCCGACGCCTCAGCCCGGAGACGAGGATCCGGATCGGTTCCCTGTCGGTCGACCAGTTCGCCTCCGTCGTGGCGTCCTTCACGCTTGCCTTCTTTTTCCTGGCCGTCGCCGGGGCATTCGTGCCGAGCATGCTCATAGCACTCGTTGGCGCCCTGGGGCTCTTCGCGGCCACTGTGCCGGCCCGCTGGATCCCGTTCTTTGCAGGCGACTTCCTGGGCCGGGAGGAAATACCTGCCCATGTGGTCGCCCGTGACGCTGCCGTCCCCGTGCAAAAGCCCCGTGCGCCCAAGACGCCGAAGCCAGCCAAAACAGCCAAGGACTCCGCGGCAACAGCCGGATCCAAGGCTGCAGTAACCGGGGCGGTAGCAACAGGTGCAGCCGCAACCGGGGCGGCAGCAACAGGTGCAGCCGCAACCGGAGCAACAGGTGCAGCGGCGGGCTGGGGCAGGGGCCCCTCAACCGGCGGCCAGGCCGCCACGCCAGCCGGGGCATCGTCGACGGGCGCAACGTCTGTTGCAGCGCCGGGCGCTGCGGCGTCCAGCACGCCGGCGACCCAGATCTCCGGCGTGGTGCCCGCCGCCGGTTCGGCGGCTTCCGCGCCATCCGCGTCGTCGACGCCGGCAGCGTCACCTACGCCGTCCGGAACGCCGACGTCGGCTGTGGAGCCGGCTGCGGCCGCCGGGGCTTCCCCTGCCGCAGGGGCGGAACAGAACCGGACCGCCAGCGTAGCGGCGGCCTCGGGCGTTGCCGCGGCCGCCGCTCAAAAGACCCCGTCCGCCGCGGAACAGACCCAGGCTGCCGGTAATCGAGCCCCGTCGGCCGCGGAACAGACCCAGGCTGCCGTTGCACCGTCCGCCGCGGACAGCGGTGCTCCCACCACGATCACCCCCCAGGTCCGTTCGCAGGAGCAGGTCCGTGCGCAGGAGCCCATCGGCGCCACGGTCGATCCCGCGAGCCGGCCGGCGGAGCACAATGTCCACCCGGTGCACGAGGCATTCTGGTTCGCGGTCGCCCAGCCGCGCACTGCCGTCGATGAGCGCACCGGCGCCCCGGCGTTCGTCATTGAACCCGGCGGCTGGGTCCTTGCCCTTGAGGACCGCGGCACCGAATTCCTGGTCCAGCACACCGACGGACGACTTGGCGTGCTGCGGGATCTCAGCAACATCGAACGCGGTTAGCCGGCCCCGGTGGCCACTGTTTCGAGCAGCACCGACCCCGGAAGCGCCCAGCCCGGTGCACCGCGGGCGCCGGGGGAGTCCCTTCTGGCGCTCAAGCGCCGTGCCCGCCGGATCAACCGGGCACTGGCGGAACAGTACCCGTATGCCCACGCGGAGCTGGATTTCCGCAGCCCTTTCGAGCTCGTCATAGCTACCGTGCTATCCGCCCAGACCACGGACGTGCTGGTCAACCAGATCACGCCCCTGCTGTTCGCCCGCTACCCGGATGCGCGGCGGATGGCGGAGGCTGATCCGGCCGAGCTGGAGGCCATCCTCAAGCCCACCGGGTTCTTTCGCGCCAAGGCCAGAAATGTCCTGGCGCTGTGCAACCGGCTCGTGGATGAGTACGACGGCGAGGTGCCGGGCCGGCTGGAGGATCTGGTGACGCTGCCCGGCGTCGGGCGGAAAACCGCAAACGTCGTGCTGGGCAATGCTTTCGGCATTCCGGGCATCACGGTGGACACCCACTTCGGCCGCCTTGCCCGGCGCTTTGGCTGGACGGTGTCGGATGATCCGGTCCGGATCGAGTCCGACGTCGGTGAGCTGTTCGAGCCGAAGGACTGGACCATGCTCTCGCACCGCGTCGTCTTCCACGGCCGCCGCGTCTGTCACTCACGCAGGCCGGCCTGCGGTGCCTGCCCCGTGGCGAACTGGTGCCCCAGTTACGGCCTCGGCGAGACCGACCCGGAGAAGGCCAAGAAGCTGCTGAAGTACGAGCTCGCCCCGGGGCAGGAGCAACTGCTGGCCAGCCTGCTGGCCGAGACGCACCGCGCCGCCGAAATCCGGATGGAATCGCAGAGGAAGCGGCAGTGACCGCACGCCAGGACCTCGTCGACCTCGTTGCCGCCGTCAAGGCGGGCACGGCGCCCGCCCCGGACCCGCGCTGGCGGGAACTGACCGTCGAACCCGGTGAACGGGTCCGCAGGGCCGCCGTGCTGATGCTCTTTGGCGCGCTGGACAATGTCCCCGCGGTGTCCGGGAAATTGCTGGCTCCAGCCGATCTGGACGTCCTGCTGCTGCAACGGGCACAAACCCTGGAAGACCATCCCGGTCAGGTGGCCTTTCCGGGCGGCGGCATCGACCCGGGCGAGTCCGCGGTCGAGGCAGCCCTGCGCGAGGCCAACGAGGAGACCGGCCTGAATCCCGCGGGCGTGGACGTGCTCGGCGTCATGCCGGAGCTGGCGCTGCCTCGCGGAAATTTCCTGGTCACCCCGGTCCTGGCCTGGTGGGCCGCGCCGTCGCCCGTCCGGGTGGTGGACTACGGCGAGTCCTCGCTGGTGTTCCGGGTCCCGGTCCGGGACCTGCTGGACCCGGACAACCGCGTGTTGGCGACGGTCAGCCGGGCCGGGCAGACATTCCAGAGCCCGGCGTTCACCGTCAACGGCGTTGTGGTGTGGGGCTTTACCGGGATGATTCTGAACCAGTTGTTTGAACAACTCGGCTGGGCGGTCCCCTGGGATCGCGGGCGCCTCTACGGGATCGATGTGTGACGGGTCCGATGTGCGACGGATCCGAGGGGTGAGGCCGGTACTGCGCCGGCCCGGCGGCTGAGCCGCTAGCTGGACGCCACTCCGCTGGCCGCCAGGGGAGCCTTTGCCCGGACGCCCGACCTGCCAGCGGCGGCTCGCCTGTGTGAAACGGAACGATCCACCACCAGGCCGGTGGCGGCGTTCTCGCGCACGGCCGTAATCCCGGCCGCGGCACTCTTAATGGAGCTGAACAGCGGAGACACGGCCACTACCGTGCCATCTGCCGCCGTCAGCCTGAAGAAATATGCTTTATCGCCAGCTTGCGCGATCTCAAAAGTGCCAGCCAAACCGCTGCCTCCCCAATTTCCTTGCGTCGTTGCAATGCCGGCGTCGTATACGGGAAAAATTGCCGGCCTCGTCGAGACTAGCCCGGTGACGCAGCCCACACAACGCTACCGGCGGGTACGTTACAACCGGTGACCGCGGTCACTCACTTGGCGTTGTCGTACGAGTCAACGACCGCCACGCTGACCGGAAATTCCACCGGAATCCGGCCGAACAGCAGCTCCTTGGCGGCGGTTGCGGAGTCCTCGATCGCCTGGATGCAGTCCGTGACGGCGCTTTCGGGGCAGTGCACCATCACCTCGTCGTGCAGGAAGAACACCAGCTCTCCGGCGGCCCGGCCGTCCGCCCGCATAGCCCGCAGCCGCCGTCGCAGTTCCGCCAGCCAGCACGCCGCCCAGTCGGCGGCCGAACCCTGCACCACGAAATTCCGGGTGAAGCGGCCGCGTGAGCGGGCGAGGGAGTCCGCCCGGCGCTGCTCCTCCGCGGTGGTGGAGTGCTGACTTTGCAGCCAGCGGTCCGACGGCGGCGGGCTGCTCCGGCCCAGGCGCGAGGTGACGGTCCTCCCGGCTTCGCCGTCGCGCGCGGCCTGCTCAACGTAGCCCACCGCGCGGGGATACGTGCGGGCGAGCTGGGGCATCAGCCGTCCCGACTCGCCTGTGGTCGCCCCATAGATAGCCCCGAGAAGCGCTACCTTGGCTTTGGCCCGGTCACCGCCGAAACCCTGTGCGGCGATGCCGGCGTACAGGTCCTTGTCCCGGGCGGCCTCGGCCATCTTGGAATCCTGCGCGAGGGCCACGAGCACCCGCGGTTCCAGCTGGGAGGCGTCGGCAACGATCAGTTTGTGGCCGGGATCCGCGTGGACGGCGCCGCGGACCTGGCGCGGGATCTGCAGCGCCCCGCCGCCGCGCGAGGCCCACCGGCCGGACACGACGCCGCCCACAACGTACTCGGGCTGGAATCTGCCGCCCTTCACCCAGGTATCAAGCCACATCCAGCCGTTGGCCGTGTGGAGACGGGCCAGCTTCTTGTAGGCCAGCAGGGGGATGATCGCGGGGTGGCTGGATTCCTTCAGCTCCCACTGGCGGGTGGTTTTCACTTCGATGCCGTTGCGGTGCAGGGCGCGCATGAGCTCCTGCGGGGAGTCCGGGTTCAGCGCCGGCGACTGCAGCAGCCGCCTCAGCTCGGCGGTGAGCGCCTCGAGTTTGGCCGGACGCTGGCCGGGGGCCGGGCGGGGTCCGAGGTGGTCCGCGAGAATCTGCTCGTGCAGCTCTTCACGCCAGGGGACGCCGGTGTGCTGCATTTCGGCGGCGATCATGGCTCCGGCAGATTCCGCCGCGAGCAGCAGCTGGAGCCGCTGGCGCCGGGTGGCGTCCGCGGCGCCGGCCGTGCCGGACGCCGTTCCCGCCTGACGAATGGCCTCCTGCTGGGCGGAATACTCGGCGCGCAGATCCTCGAGGGACTGGCCGGGCCGCTGGCCCGGGGCCGGCGCATCGAAGAGAGCGCCCTGGTCCGGCGGCGGAGGAGGGGGCTGCAAGGCCCGGGGCGGCTGATTCAGCTCGTCGTCCTGCGTCAGTTTCTCCGCGGCCTGAGCATATGTGGTGTGTGCGGTGAACTCCGAGTGGGCAAGGATCGAACCGCACAACGTGAGGTCATAGCAGCGCTCGAGCTCCACGCCGGCGCGCAGCAGCGCCGGATACCAGTCCTGGGTGCGGTGCCAGATCCAGCGCGGGCGCTGCTGTTCGAGCCGGCGCACCACCGCGGCCAGGTCGCCTGCCCGGACGATCCGGGGTTCCGGACTGGACGGTACGGGGTCGCCATCGGCCGTGAGCTCCTGGAGCGTCGCGCCGTCGGCGTGGGCGGCGAGCAGCAGGTACATAGGGTCAATTCTGCCCTGCTCCGGGGCCTGGTCCGTGCGCGCTTCGTGTCGTCGGCCGCAGGGAGGGGCCCGGGCTTGTCCACATAGCCAACGACGGCGGTTACGCCGCGCTGCCGGCCCGGGCACAGTGGCAGCATGAACAGGCACCAGCAACCCGGTCCGGGCTCCCCGCTCCTGCGGGAGCCCGGGCCCTGGATCCCCGGGGATTCCGCGGAAACGCTGCTTGTCACCGGGGCCGATGTGCTGCGCAGCGAGGTGGAAGGCATTGTCGCAGCGGCCGGGGGCGAGCTGCGGACGGTCCCGGACGTTGCCGAGGCCGCACCGTTCTGGGACGCCGCCGCCGCCGTGCTGGTGGGCAGCGACATCCGCGAGTTGCCGCCCCGGCGGCGGGCCCCTGCCGTGCTGATCGGCTTCCACGATGACGCGGACGGATTGTGGCATCTGGCCGCCGCCCTCGGGGCCGAACGCGTCGCGGTGCTGCCGGACGCAGCCGCCTGGCTCGCGGAATTTCTGAGCCGCTCCCGCGCGCCGGAAGCCGGCGGACTAGTTCTCGGGGTCACAGGAGGCTGCGGCGGTGCCGGGGCCACGACGGCCGCCATCTGGATCGCGCAGACCGCCGCCGCAGCCGGGGTCCGGGTGCTCCTGATCGACGGCGATCCCTGGGGCGGTGGCCTGGAACTGGCGTTGGCCGCCGAGGAGGCCGACGGGCTCCGCTGGCCGGACCTGGCCGGCGTGAGCGGCAGCATCGACCCCGCCCAGTTGGAGGATGCGCTGCCGACCGCCGGTGGATTCTCCTTCCTGTCATGGCCGGGCAGCCGGGACCGTGCCGCCGGGGTGGACGCAGCAACCGTGGCCG
>JBKPJW010000560.1:0-6946 GCA_046730875.1 Actinomycetota bacterium
GATGCCGCAAAGCACGTGGCCGAAGGGCTGAAGGAGCCGGCGCAGGAAGCCATGGAGAACGTCAAGGCCACTGCCGCGGACGCCACCGACCACGTCAAGGCCGAAAGCCAGGGCGCCGTGGCGGATGTCAAGGACCGGGCCGCCGAGGCCAAGGGCAACGTCCAGCAGGCTTAGCACGCAGGATCCGGCCGGCCGCCTCTCGCTAACGTGAGGGGCGGCCGGCCGCTGTACCGAACCCCTGAGCCGCTGAACCGAAAACCCCAAAGGATGGTCCCCATGGCGAAGAACGCCGCCGCAGAGCAGGCCCCCGCCAACGCGGAATCCGAGGAAAGCAGCACAGCCAAGGCCCGCACAGCGCCTGCCCCGGACGATTCCCGCAAGCCCGACAGCCCCACGGATGTCACTAAACCGTCGTGGAAGTACATCTCCAAGAAGACCCTGCGTGAATTCACCAAGGATCAGTGTTCCGACCTCGCCGCGGCTCTGACCTATTACTCGGTCCTCTCACTCTTTCCGGCGCTTCTGGCCCTGGTGTCGTTGCTGGGCATCTTCGGCCAAGCCGAGAAGACAACCGGGGCGCTTCTGGAGATTGTCCAGGGCTTCGCCCCGGGAGACACAGTCGACGCCATCCGCGAGCCGATCCAACAACTTAGCAGCTCCTCCGCGGCCGGCTTAACCTTGGTGGTCGGCATCCTCGCCGCACTCTGGTCCGCCTCTGGTTATGTAGGGGCGTTTGCCCGGGCGATGAACCGGATCTACGAAACCGACGAAGGCCGGCCGTTCATCAAGCTCCGCGGCACAGTGCTTGCTGTCACCGTCGTCAACCTGCTGATCGTCGTCGTGCTGGCCGCCATGCTGGTCCTCACCGGGCCGGTGGCTGAGTCCGTCGGCAACTCGATCGGTCTGGGCGCCGCTTTCCTGTTGGTCTGGAACATCGTCAAATGGCCGATCATCGGCGTCCTGGTCGTGTTGGCGATCGCCATTCTTTACTACGCCACCCCGAATGTGAAGCAGCCCAAATTCCGCTGGATGAGTCTGGGGTCCTTCATCGCCCTGGTGATTTTCCTGCTGGCGTCACTTGGATTCGCGTTGTACGTGGCCAACTTCAGCAGTTACGACAAGACCTATGGGGCAATCGGCGGCGTCATCGTTTCCCTCCTGTGGCTCTGGATCCTGAACATGTCCCTGCTGTTTGGTGCCGAGTTCGACGCCGAGATGGAACGCGGCCGTCAGCTGCAGGCCGGCATTGAAGCCGAGGAAACCATCCAGCTGCCGCCGCGCGACACCAAAAAGAGCGACAAACAGCAGGCCAAGGATGAGGAAGACGTCCGCCGCGGCCGCGAGCTCCGCGAACGGCACTCCCGTGCCGGTTCCGTCGAGGAAAAGCTGAAGCAGCGGGACGCTGGCAGTTCACTCAGCGGCGCCGGCAAAGTCGACGATCGCACCTGATCGAGATGGGCCGCCGGGTAGGAATCGGATTTGCCCGGCGGCAGGTCCTTACCGAGCGGGTCGCTGCTGAGCGGGTCGAGGACTTTCAACTCTTGGATGCAGGGAGTCCTTCAGTGATGATCTCTCCGCTGCTGGCGAGGTGTTCGGCGATGTCCCGGAGTTTGATGTTGGATCTGGAACTGACGCGGCTGAGGATGATGAAGGCCTGCTCTGCGGTGATCTTGTACCGCTCCATCAGGATGCCCTCTGCCTGCCCGATCAGCTGCCGGGACAGCACAGCTTCGCCGAGCTGACTGATTTTCTGGGAGTCAGCGAAGGCCACGGCGGCGTGCGCGGCGACGAGCAACCCGACCTGCTCGGATTCCTCATTGAAGGCATCCGGACCCGCTCCGTAGAGGTTTAGTGCACCGAGCCGGTCACCTTCGACGAACAGCTGAAATGACAGCATGCTCCGTGCCCCGAGTTCGACGGCGCCCTGGCAGAACTTGGGCCAGCGGCTCTCTCGGCTGAGGTCCGGGACACGAACCACCCGTTTCTGATAGGCGGCGTCCAGGCAGGGACCCTGTTTGGTGGAGTTCTGCAGAGCATCGACGAGGCGTGGGAGATCTCCAGAGGCAATCTCGGAGTCAACTTTTTTCCGGCCCGTCACAAGGCTGATGGAAGCATGCGCGGTACCCGGATCAGGTCCAGGGCGGCATAGACAATGCCGGACAGGACGGCGTGGACGTCGTTCTCATGCTGTAACTCCCGTGCGAGATCGCTGAGCTGGGTTGCTAACCCGGCGCTGACACGGCTGTTCCCTTTGCGAGTCTTGCTTACCTCTGGTCGGTCCGCATCCATGACTGGCCTCCGCTGCTTCGCGTGTGTATCGATTCTATGCCGCATGCAGCGGGATGATCAGTTGCCTGTTCAGTCCTTGGAGAACACCGGGGACCGGGAAACACCGGCCGGAAGCCTCTACCGCGCGCGGACGCGAGATGACAATGTCCGTCGCATCGGCTACCCGCGCCTCCACTGGAGATAGTCCGGGGAACCGATTGAAGAATCATCGCAATCAAAGGAGATTGCCGAGGCCGCAGGTGAAGGCGTACGAAACGCTGCCGCCAAAAGCGCGGCGGCTGATCAAGTGGGCATCCATCGGATTCGTCGCGGCCGTGGTGCTGGACCTTGTCCTGATGACATTCCTCGACTTCTGGACGGCGTTCTACGTTGCCCTCGGTCTGTACCTGGCGCTTGTTGGTCCCTTGAACGCCGCCGCCCAAAAGGAACGAGTCAAGATGCTGCATGAGCGGAATCGAGGGCTGGACGAGTGAAGCCGGCAGTGTCGCCGTCGGGAGCCATGCAGGCCCCGACGTCGACGTTTTTTAAATCCTCATTGTGGCGGCAGCCCAACCGAGCCACGATGTTCGTATGAACGCTGAAACGCCGACGGCGGCGGAGTTGAACCTTCCTCAGGCCTTCCTCCTTCTGGCAACGAACGACAAGGACGGCACGCCTGAAGTGCCGGTCTACGCACTCAGGACCACTCTGGCAGGGGCAATATTGGCCGAGCTGGACCTGATCGGTGCAATAGGGCTAGAGGGGAAGCACGTCAGGGCTACCGGCACCGCCCCACAAACGGACTTCCAGCACGAGCTGGAGCTCATCCGTAGCAAGTCTCGGCCCCATACTCCGAAGCGGTGGGTCGCCATGCTGGAGGGCCGTGCCGCAGTGCAGCGTGTCTACGAGGGGATGGCGGCACTGGGCATCGTGGAACAAGTCGGCGAAAAACACATGGGTCTGTTCCGGACTGCGCGGTATCCGGAGAAGGACCACGCGCCGGAGGCGACGCTCCTGAAAAAGATTCAGGCCGCGTTCAGCGGTGGGCCGGCCGATGCCGGGGCACCCGCTGACACGGAGACCGGTGCCCCGGCGACGGATGCGGGGGCGGTCGATGCCGGGACGCCTGATGCCGGGATGCCCGGCCCCGCGAAGCCCGATGCCGAGGCGCCCGATGCGGCGGCGCCCGATGCCAGGACCACGGCGCTGATCGCCCTGCTTCAGGCCGCCGGGCTGCTCGGCAAGCTCGTACCGGCAGTGGATAAAATTCGGGCAAGTGAGCTGGCGAAGGACTACTGGCCTGCCCGCGCGGTGGAGGACGAACTGCGCATGATCAGACTGGCGGAGGAAGAAGCCCCAGCCTTATGAGGCTGCCTGGAAATCACTGGACCCGGGGAGTCGACGGGCTGGGTGGACTCCGGGCGCCGGCCCCGGTTGTCGTTGGACCTAAGTGCTGAGCCCCCAATGGACCCGGATTGCCTCTGCAATGCGGCCAGCGGTGACGTCGACCCGGAAAGCAACGGGTGCGGTCCCTGTCTCTTCGATCACCGTGTCGCGGTACACGCGGCCGCATGATGGGCAGAGGGTGTACAGGTCCTCATCCTCTGGCCATTTGGCCAGCCCTGCGGGGATCGGAGTGTCTCCACCGATGTACACGGGGATGCCTTGGGAGTTGCACTGAATCAGTCCGTTTTGGCTGACAGTGTTTCCGCATACACAGGTGATGGTGGTGACATCATGGCCGATGACATCGGCGGTTTCAGTGTCCATGATGAGCTCCGCGGCCTTGTTGGGACGTTCTGGTTGTAGCTTATGCCTGCGGATCGGCCAGATGAACTCATCGCGGTCAAAAAAGGAACATCCTCGGGTCCGACGGCGGCTGGTCGGCTCAGGAGGATTCGTTTTCGCCGACCGGTCAGCGTGAGCTCACGGCCGGGACGCCGAGGATGCTGTCCAGCAGCCCGTTGCGGAACTTTCCCTCCGGGTCGTGCGCCGATGCCAGCGACCGGAAGTCCGCAAAGCGGGGGTAGAGGCACTCCCAGTTGCGACCTCCGAGAGTGAAAAGCTTGCCCCAGTGCGGTCTGGCCCCGAACGGCCGAAGCAGGTCTTCGAGCTCCGGAAGAACGGCTTCCACCTGCGGCTGCAGCGGCTTCCAGGTGAAGTGCAGGGCAACGCTCTGCTGCCGGTAGAAGGGGCTGAGCCAGAATTCGTCCGCGGCGCCGGTCCGGATCTCGGAAACGAATAGCAGGGGCGCGAGTTTGTCCGCCAGGCTCCGCACTGCCTGGAGTGCAGCAGGTGCCTGCTCCAGCGGCAGAATGAATTCGCTTTGCAGTTCCTCACCCTTGCTGGGCGTGAACTCGTGGCGGAAGTGCGGCAGCCGGTCCAGCCACTGCCCGGGCTCATCCAGCTGGACGGTGCAGTTCTCGGCCGACATTCCCGGCAGGGGGTGCCGCGGGCGGGTGGCCGCCGTGGCGCCGAACAGGTCGCCCAGGGGAGGCTCTGAGTCCAGCGCCTTGAGCCAGACCTGGCTGATGCAGTCGCCTAGGTAATCGGTGAAAAGACTCACGCTGTAGGCGCTGGACACAAGCTGTGTGAAGTCCGCCAGCGCGCGTTCCCACGGCAGGTTTTCCAGAACACGCTGTCGCACGGTGAAACTCGGCCGGACGGCAAGCTCGAGGCCGGTGACGATGCCAAGAGCGCCCAGGCCCACCACGCTGCCGAGGAACTCCTCTCCGTCCGCACGGGACAGCGATACCTGCTCGCCGGAGGGCCGGACAAGATCAATGCCCTCCACAGCTCCGGCCAGGGAGAAGTTGTCCACACCAGAGCCATGGGTGCCCGTCTGAACTGCCCCTGCTACGGAAATGTGGGGTAGCGACGCCAGGTTGTGGATGGCCAGGCCGGACTGTTGCAACGTGCGGCACAGGACGCCGTAGCTCACTCCGGCGCTGACGCGGACCGTCTGCCGCTCTGAGTCCAGCTCAATGTGTTGCGGCAGAGCGTCCAGCAGCACGTGCACGCCGTCGGTGTCCCCCACGCGGTTGAACGAGTGCCGCGACCCCAGGCCTTTGACCCGATGGGCGCGGGCCACCACCTGGGCGAGCTCAGCCACCGACTCCGGGCGCACGACGACGGCGGATGAGTAATGGAGATTTCCTGCCCAGTTCTTCATTGAGTCGGCTTTCCGGTGAGGATACGTTTCGCTCCACCTACTGTGAGCGCTAACAAAATTCCTGTCAAGGCGTTTCCGGCGCCGCCTGCCGGGACCGGCGGTAACATCGTCAGCAGGTCATCCGCTGCAGTCATCGGCTGTTGGCTTTGGCCGGGTGCTTAGAAACCCAGGTGCTTAGAAACCCGGGTGCTTAGAAGCCCGGGTGCTTAGAAAGGGGAGCAGTGCGCGCCACGGTCAAGGACGTCGCGCGTCGTGCCGGCGTTTCACCCAAGACTGTCTCGAACGTGATGAACGGAATCGTTCCCGTTAGCGGAGCCACCAGGTTCAAGGTGGAGCAGGCCATCCTCGAACTGGATTATGTGCCCAACCTCTCCGCCCGCGGACTGCGCAACGGCAGGTCGGGTGTAATCGCCCTGGCACTGCCGGACCTGGCCACGCCCTACTCGGCCGAGATTGCGCACAATGTGGTGGAAGTTGCCCATGAGCAGGGCTGGATCGTTCAGATCGAGGAAACCGGGTCCGATCCCCGGCGCGAATACGAGCTGATGTCCCGCGCCCGGTCAAACCTCATTGATGGCCTGATCCTCAACCCGGTGGTGCTGGACGAAAGTGCAGTCAAGGTCGGGGTCTCCCTGCCCCCGGTCGTTCTGCTGGGTGAGGTGTCCCAAAAGCTGGCCGACCGCGTGTGGGTGGACAGCGTGGCTGCCGCCCGTGACATGACCTTGGCGCTTGCCGGGACCGGCCGGCGTCGTATTGCCGTGCTCGGGACTGCGGAAGGCCGAGGCTCCGCCGCGGCAATCCTGCGGACCCGCGGCTACCAGGCCGCGCTCGAAGAGCTCGGCATTGACCGGGACGACTCACTGCTCATCCCGTGCGAAAAGTGGACACCGCAGACGGCAGCCGCGGCACTCACCGCCTATCTGGACTCCCATCCCCTCCCCGAGGCGCTGTTCTGCTTTACCGACTCCATGGCCATCGGCGCCATGAGTGTGTTGTGGAACAGGGGAATCAGCGTTCCCGGCGACATTGCCGTGGCAGGCTTTGACGACATTGCCGACGGGCAATATGCCGTGCCGTCCCTCACTACTGTCTCCTTCGACAAGCGCCGGGTAGCGAGCGAGGCCCTTCGACTGCTCACCGAGCGGATGGCAGACCGTACCGGCGAGCAGCGGGTGGTCGCCGTCGACTACAGCATCGTGGAACGGGACAGTACCCGCGGCAAGACGCGACACTGACGCTAAACGAGACTGCCAGATCACATTGTTTGCGCTAACAATTTACTCTTGTGGTCCGTTTTACATCGATGTAATGTCAGTCACGCGCCACATCGCCACTGCCGCTCCCGGGACATAGCGCACAGGAACGGCAGTGTTTTGTGCCAACAGGATTATGTTCAGCGGACCCATCCAAAGGAGTGACGGGTGAAGCAGATTAGCGTTTTTGCCGGGAAACAAGTGACCCGGCGGCAGTTACTGGCAGGTTCGGCGGCCCTCGGCAGTGTATTCG
>JBKPJW010000561.1:0-4172 GCA_046730875.1 Actinomycetota bacterium
CAGCAGTACGGCGTGAGCCGTTCCGTGGTCCGCGAGGCCCTGCGCTCCTGCACCGCTTTGGGCCTGACGGTCACTAGGACCGGGCGGGGCACGTTCGTCGTCGCCGACCACGTGGCCAAGGACCTGGTCCTGGGCCAATACTCCGCACGCGACCTCACCGAGGCGCGTCCCCATATCGAGGTTCCTGCCGCCGGGCTGGCTGCCGAACGACGTTCGCCGGAGGAACTGGACACCATGCGGGAGATCGTTGCCGCGATGAGCGGCGAGGACGACCCCGAGGTGTGGGTGGGCCTGGACTCCAGCTTCCACGCCTTGATCGCGCGGGCCAGCCGGAACAAGGTGTTCGAAAACGTCGTCGCAGACATCCGGGACGCCCTTGCCCATCAGTCCGAGACCCTGAACATGGTGGCGGACCGCCAGCACGCTTCCGACGAGGAGCATCGGCGCATCCTGGCCGCGATCGAAGCCGGCGACGCCGCGACAGCGCGCATCGCCATGAGCCAGCACCTGCATGCCGTTGGCATCGCCCTCGACTCAATCCTCAACGCCTGACGCCCCGCCAGGAGCAGCCGAGTCAGCAATGGCAGGGTGCCAACAACTGAGCCACCCGCCACCACAGCCACACCAACCGCCGCAGCCACGCCAAAGGACGCAATGATTTCCCCTGCCCTCGAGCACATCCCGACCCTGCTGGCCACTGAGGGTCTCCCGCAGCATGCCCCACTCGCCGTCCAGACCCGCGACGGCATGGTTGAGAGTGTCCACTACGGCTCGGCCATTGCCACGGCAGCGGACGGCCGGATACTCCTGGCGGCCGGGGCGCACCTCGCCCCGTTCTACCCGCGGTCCGCGCTGAAGCCCCTGCAGGCTGTCGCCATGGTACGCGCAGGCCTGGACCTCCCGGACGATCTCCTCGCACTCGCCGCCGCCAGCCACTCCGGAGCCGCCGCTCACCGCGACGGCGCGCTGCGCATCCTGGCGCTGCACGACCTCACCCCCGGGGCCCTCGAGAACAGCACCGATCTGCCCTACGGCGCCCGCGAGAGGGAAGAATGGCTCGGTGGCGGCGGCCAGGCCACCCGGCTCGCGCAGAACTGCTCCGGCAAGCACGCCGCGATGGCTGCCACCTGCGTCATCAACGGCTGGCCGGTCAAGGGCTACCTGGACCCGGGGCACCCGCTGCAGCAATTCGTGACCCAAACCGTGATGGATCTGACCGGCGAGGAACCACAGCGCACCACCACTGACGGGTGCGGCACCCCGCTCTTCGCCCTCACGCTGCGCGGCATGGCCCGCGCCTTCGGCCGGCTTGCGGGGGCAGACGAATCCGGCGGCAGCGCGGAAGCCGTCGTCGCCCGCGCCATGCGCCGCCATCCCGGAATGGTTGCCGGTGAGGACCGGGACGTCACCGCACTCATGCGTCTGGTCCCTGGCCTGTTGGCCAAGGACGGCTTCGAGGGCGTCCAGCTGGTAGGCCTCCCCGACGGCCGCGCCGCTGCCGTGAAGATCTCCGACGGCGGAGACCGCGCCCGGATGCCCGTCACCGTGGGGCTACTGGCCGCTCTCGACGTCGACACTTCCTCCCTGGCGCACCTCGCCGCGACCCCGGTGCTGGGTGGCGGCCGTCCCGTCGGACTGCTGCAGGCTGCAGATTTCCTCGCAGCCCCCACGACCTCCAACGCCCCCGACCACCTTTAAGGACAACCATGACCTCGCTCGACGACCGCGCCGACTTCCGTTCCGAACACGATCTCCTGGGTGACCGGGATGTTCCAGCCGACGCCTATTGGGGCGTCCACACCCTCCGGGCCGTGGAGAACTTCCCCATTACCGGCCAGCCGCTCTCCTCCAACATGTACCTGGTCCGCGGACTGGCCGCAGTGAAACTGGCCGCCGCCCGCACAAACCACGAGCTCGGGCTGCTCGACGCCGAGCGTGCCCAGGCCATCGCGGAAGCCTGCACCGACGTCCTGAACGGCAAACTCAGCGAGCAGTTCGTGGTGGACGTCATCCAGGGCGGCGCCGGGACGTCGTCGAACATGAACGCCAATGAGGTCATCGCCAACCGGGCCCTGGAAATCCTCGGTCACCCGAAGGGCGACTACGCCCGGCTGCACCCCAACGACCACGTCAACCTCAGCCAGTCCACCAACGACGTGTACCCCACCGCGGTCAAGCTCGGCACGATCTTCGCCGCCCGGGAACTGCTGGAAGCCCTTACCGAGCTCGAAGACGCCTTCGCCGCCAAGGCCCTCGAGTTCCGTACGGTGGTGAAGATGGGTCGCACCCAACTGCAGGACGCCGTTCCCATGACCCTCGGCCAGGAATTCGGCACTTACGCCGTCACGATCGGCGAGGACCGGCTCCGCCTGGCCGAAGCCGACCTGCTGATCCACGAAATCAACCTCGGCGCCACGGCAATCGGCACCGGCTTGAACGCACCGGCAGGGTACGCCGAGGCCGCCTGCCGGCACCTCGCCGAGATCACGGGCCTGCCCCTGATCACAGCCGTGGACCTGATCGAGGCCACCCAGGACGTCGGCGCCTTCGTGCACCTCTCCGGGGTACTCAAGAGGGTGGCCGTGAAACTCTCCAAGATCTGCAACGACCTCCGGCTTCTCTCCTCCGGCCCGCGCGCCGGATTCGGCGAGATCAACCTCCCCGCCGTGCAGTCCGGCTCCTCGATCATGCCCGGCAAGATCAACCCGGTCATCCCGGAAGTGGTCAGCCAGGTGGCCTACGAGGTGATCGGCAACGACGTGACCATCACCATGGCCGCAGAAGCCGGCCAGCTTCAGCTCAACGCCTTCGAACCGATCATCGTCCACAGCCTCCACAAGAGCATCTCCCACCTGGAAGCCGCGTGCCGCACTCTCACGGCCCGCTGCGTCCGGGGCATCACCGCGAACACCGAACGGCTCCGCCTCACTGTGGAACAGTCGATCGGCCTCGTCACCGCCCTGAACCCTCAACTGGGCTACGCCACGGCCACGGCCATCGCGCAGGAAGCCCTGGCCACCGGCAAGGGGGTTGCGGAGCTCGTGCTTGAACACCGGCTGCTCACTGCCGAGCAGCTCACCGAGCTCCTCAGCCCGCAGCGTCTCGCCAACCTGAGCAAGTAGCGCACCCTCGAACCCCGAAGGACCCCCATGACTCATCCCGAAACTGCCCGCGCCCTAAAACAACCCGCCCAGGAACGACCCGCCATTTCCGACCACACCATTCCGGCGCATGCGCATGCGTCCGGGGCGGCGCTCCACGCCGAGGACCAGGGCTACCACAAGGGCCTGAAACCCCGGCAGGTTCAGATGATCGCGATCGGCGGCGCCATCGGCACCGGCCTGTTCATGGGCGCCGGCGGCCGTCTAGCCACGGCCGGACCGGCCCTGATCATCAGCTATGCCGTGTGCGGGTTCTTCGCCTTCATGATCCTGCGCGCTCTCGGCGAACTCGTGATGCACCGGCCTTCCTCCGGATCATTCGTCTCCTACGCCCGCGAATTCTTCGGCGAGAAGGCCGCGTTCGTCACCGGCTGGCTGTATTGGCTGAACTGGGCCATGACCGCGATCGTGGATATCACCGCCGTCGCGCTGTACATGAACTTCTTCAAGAAGTACTGGGCGCCCATCGCGGACGTGCCGCAGTGGGTCTGGGCGCTGGCCGCCCTGATTCTGGTTGTGGGCCTGAACCTCATCAGCGTCAAGGTTTTCGGTGAGCTCGAATTCTGGTTCGCACTCATCAAGGTTGTGGCGCTGGTGTCCTTCCTGATGGTGGGCGTCTACTTTGTCATCTTCGGCACGCCCGTGGCTGGCCACGACGTCGGCTTCAGCCTGATCGCGGACAACGGCGGCATGTTCCCCAACGGCCTGCTGCCGGCAATCGTGGTGATGCAGGGCGTCGTGTTCGCCTACGCTTCAATCGAGCTGATCGGAACCGCCGCGGGCGAGACGGAAAATCCGGAGAAGATCATGCCGCGGGCCATCAACACGGTGATTGTGCGCATCGCGGTGTTCTACGTCGGCTCGCTTGTGCTGCTCTCCCTGTTGCTGCCGTACAGCTCCTACAAGGCCGGTGAAAGCCCCTTCGTGACGTTCTTCGGCTCCATCGGGGTGGACGGTGTGGACGCCATCATGAACCTCGTGGTCCTTACCGCGGCGCTGTCCTCGCTCAAC
>JBKPJW010000562.1:0-1150 GCA_046730875.1 Actinomycetota bacterium
TCGCAAAGGCTCGCTGGAAAGGCATCCTGGCCTTCACTTTGGCCCTGACCGTACTCGCCTTCTGCTGGACCCTGCTGCAGCCAAAGATCTATGCCGCACAGTCCAGCGGCATCGTCGTGGCCGGCGGCTCGGACAACCTCAGCCTCTCGCTCATGAGCGAAAACCTGGCCCAGACCAAGGCCGCCAAGTACGAGTCAGTTGCCAAGTCCAGGCTCGTCGCCGAGCGCGTCGTCACATCGCTCGGCCTCACCACCTCGCCGGACGCCCTGCTGGGGTCCGTCACTGTTGCGGTGCCGAAGGAAAGCGCCCAGCTTGCCGTCACTGCCACGTCCACTGACCCCGCAATGGCCCAAAAAGTAGCGGATGCCTGGGTCAAGGGCCTCGCCGAGCAGGTCAAAGAGATGGAAAGCATCCCCGCCGTGGAAGGCTCGGACGTCGTCCCCGTTCCCGTGATCCGGGTGGTTCCACTGGGCGAAGCCGTCCTGCCGACCGCCCCGACATCCCCCAACGTGAAACTGGCTCTCGGCATCGGAGCTCTGGCCGGTCTGGCCCTCGGCGTCCTCTACGCGCTCATTCGCCACCGTCTGGACCGCAGGCTCCGCAGCGCCACGGCGATCGAGCGCCGGTTCGGCGTGCCCGTGCTGGGCACGCTCCCGGTGGACCACCGCCTGGACGGGAAAAGCACCGTGCTGGACGACGGGTTCAGCCCGCTCTCAGCGGGCGAAGGGGCGCATGCCATCACCGAGGCCCTGAGGGAGCTCCGGACAAATCTTCAGTACGTCGACGTCGACAATCCCCCGCGGATCATCGTGGTGACCAGTTCGGTTCCGGCCGAGGGCAAATCGACGGTGACAGCCAACCTGGCGGTCACCATGGCCGCCGCCGGCGAGAACGTTGTGGTGGTCGACGGCGACCTTCGCCGTCCCACGCTGGTGGATGTCTTCAACCTGATCCCCGGAGTCGGCGTCACCGACGTCCTGAGCGGCCACGCCGAACTGGACGACGTGCTGCAGGAATGGAGCGCGATGCCAAACCTGCGGGTGCTCGGGTCCGGCCGCATCCCGCCGAACCCCAGTGAGCTGCTGGGATCGTTGGCCATGAAGACTCTGCTTAAGACCCTCGCCCAGGATGCCATTGTGCTGGTTGACGC
>JBKPJW010000563.1:0-27734 GCA_046730875.1 Actinomycetota bacterium
TAGTGATCCCCGTCACTGTGCAATATACTAGGACATCCAAGGGTTTGGAAGAGCGACGCTGCTCTACAGGCGGCGCATGACGAAGGGATACATGCCCGTGCAGCCACAACGACGTGCCAGCGGACAGGATGCCCCGGCAAAGACCGCAATGGACGCCGACACCTCGAGGGAAGCGGGCACCCCAGCAGACCATACGGCTGTTACCGCAGCAGACAATACGGCGGCCGACACAGCCCAGCCGCCGTTTCCCGACGCCGACCTCATGTACATCGTGGACCTGCTGCCGGCGGACGAACAGCTCCGGTACCAGGAAGTCCGGGAGTTCCTGCAGTCCCGGATCCGGGCCGCCTCGATCGACTACTGGAACCGCGAGGAATTTCCTTTCGGCCTGCTCGCGGAACTCGGAAAATACGGTCTGGGCGGGTTGCAGACGGACGGCACGTCAAAGCTCTTCAAGGGGCTCATGTACGTCGAGGTGGCCCGAGCCGACGTCTCCCTTTCTGCGCTCGTAGGCATCCACAACGAGCTGATCGTCGGCATGATCCACGAGCTGGGCTCCGAGGAACAGAAGGCACGCTGGCTTCCCGGCCTGACCGCTTTCACCCAGCTCGGAGCCTTCGCGCTGACCGAGCCGGACCACGGCTCGGACATCGCCGGTGGCCTGGAAACCACCGCGCGGCTCGAGGACGGCGAGTGGGTGATCAACGGCGCCAAACGCTGGATCGGCGCCGGCACCATCGCGGACTTCGCCCTCGTCTGGGCCCGGGACGTCGCCGACCAGCACATCAAGGGCTTCATCGTGGAGACGGACCGCCCTGGCTACACCGCCACGAAGATCGCCAACAAAATCGGCCTGCGCATCATGCAGAACGCGGACATCGTCCTCGACGAGGTCCGCATCCCGGCGGCGAACCTGCTGCCCGGCGCCACCGACTTCTCCAAGGCCAACGAGCTCCTGCGGGATTCGCGCGCCTGGGTGGGCTGGCAGGGCGCCGGCATCCAACTGGCGGCGTTCGACGTCGCACGCTCCTACGCACTGGAACGGAAACAGTTCGGCAAGGAACTTGCCCGCTTCCAGCTCATCCAGCAGCAGCTCGCCGAGATCCTTGGGAACGCCACCGCGTCCCTGGCCCTGATGGCCCAGCTGGCGAGAATCCAGGAAGACGGCAAGCTCGAGATGGTCCAGGCTGCAATGGCCAAATCGACCACCACGCGGCTGGCGAGGGCCTCGGTGGCGATGGGCCGGTCCCTGATGGGCGGCAACGGGATCAGCAGCGACTACGAGATGGGCAAGCTTTTCGGCGATGCTGAAATCCTCTACACCTATGAGGGCAGCTACGAGATTAATTCCCTGATCGTGGCCCGTGCCGTGACCGGAAAGTCCGCCTTCGTCTAGGCTCCCCGCGTAGTGTCGCGGGCCTGCTCACGGCCGGGCGCGGTGGGGTGGCCGTACCGGGACGTGCGGTTCCGGCCGGCGTTCTTGGCCTCATATAGCGCCCGGTCTGCGCAGTCCAGAAGGGATCCGGTCACGGAGTCGCGCTGCTCGCAGACCCCGGCGGAGATGGTTAGGAAGCCCACCTCCCCGAAGGGTTCGGACGCGATGGCTTCCCGCGCCCGTTCGGCCGCCCGCAGAGCCTCGGCGCCGTCGGTCTCCGGGAGCAGCCACACGAACTCTTCGCCGCCGAACCGGGCCAGGATCTCCGACGTCCGGGCCACTCCGCGGAGCCGGGCCGCGACCTCCGCCAGGACGGTGTCGCCCGTCAGATGACCGTAGGTGTCGTTGATCCGCTTGAAGTGGTCGATATCCAGGACGACGGCGCTCAGGCTCGTCCCGCGGCTCCGGGCCAGTGCCACCTGTTCGGCGAGGTCCCGTTCCAGGGCGCGCCGGTTGGGCAGGCCGCTCAGGGCATCGGTGGTTGCCTGCTGCTCCAGGTCGGTTCTGGCCTCCGTGTTGCCGATGGCGATTTCGACGAGCTCCGCGAACTGGGCCAGCCGCTCCATCATGGCTTCCGTGACCCCTGTGCGCGACTTGGAGGTCAGGTTCAGCGCACCCCACAGGCCGCCGCGGACCCGGATCGGCGCCGCGGCCGCGGACTGGAAGCCGCCGGCGCGCATCTGCTCCGCCGTCGGTCCGCCCTCGGGCCGGTAGACAACGAGGGCCGGCTTGCCGGTCACCGCCACCCGGACAGTCGCAGACTCGTCCGTCGGGGTGAAGATCTGCCGCCGGCTCAGCGTCGGCGGGAGCGTCGGAGCCATGGCGACGATTTCGGCCGAGGACGCGCCCGTGAAACGGACCACCGCGGCGGAATCCACATTGAACAGCTCGCGGACGATCGCGGCGACCCGCTCGGAGATGTCTGCCGGGGCTGCGTTGCGGGCGACGGCGGTGGCTAATTCGTGCAGGGCCTCCCAGACCTGCTGCTGCTGCAGTCGCTCGGTGATGTCGACGGCCACCACCATGCCGGCGGGGGCCTCCCCGCCGGAGGAGACCGGCCCGGCATTCAGCCGGTAGGTGCGGTGGCCGATCTGCCGGCTCCAGGCGACCTCGCGACCGGCGAGGGCAGCGCGGTAGCGCGGCTCGAGCTCAGTGGCGAGGTCGCCCTTGAGCACTTCCTGGATGAGCCGGCCTTCGAGCTCTTCCTTGCGGTAGCCGAAGGTCTCCAGTTCCTGGCCTTCGGCGATCAGGTAGCGCAGATCAGCATCGAAGAGGAGCACGAAGACGCCGGGCACGCTTCGCGCCAGCGCGCGGTACTGCTCCATGTCCCGTTGCCGGCGGCGATCGGCCCGCACCCGTTCCGTGATGTCCGTGACCAGGACGAAGAAGCCCTTCACCGCGCCATCCCGGGTGTCGGGCGTATAGGTAATCTCTGTGAAGCGTGACTCGCCCGCCGCGTTCACGAGGGTCCGGTCAAACTGCTGCGGCTCCCCGGCGAGCGCCCGCGCGATGTGCAGCCGGTTCGCTTCGAAGACCGCTTCCCCGAGCACATCGCTGACATGCATGCCGTGAATCTGGCAGGGTGCCACCCGGAACCACTCGCAGTATGCGTCGTTGGCCAGGCGGTTGCGGAGCCCCGTGTCCCAATAACCCACGAGGGCCGGAATCACGTTGAGGACGGCCTGCAGCTGCGCCGGGATCTCCGGCAACGGCGGCGGGCCGGCATCGTCCCTGTTGAGAGGGCTGCGATTAGTCATGGCCCCAGTATCCATGGCCGGCCCCGGTAGGGATACTGTCAAGGCATGAACCGGTAGCCGATGCCGGCCTCCGTGAGCAGATGGCGCGGGTTTGCGGTGTCCGGTTCGAGCTTGCGGCGCAGCTGGGCGATGTAGACCCGGAGGTAGTTCGTCTCCTTGGCGTACGCCGGACCCCAGACCTCCGAGAGCAGCTGCTGCTGCGTGATGAGCTTTTCCGGATTCCGGACCAGCACCTCCAGCATGTTCCATTCCGTGGGCGTCAGCCGGACGTCCTGTCCATCCCGGATGACCCTGCGCTTGCCCAGGTCCACGGTGAAGTTCGCCGTACTGACCACTGCTTCCTGAACGGGATCGATGCGGCGGCGCAGCACGGCGCGGAGCCGGGCCAGGAGCTCGTCCAGGCCGAACGGTTTGGTGATGTAATCATCCGCGCCGGCGTCGAGCGCCTGGACCTTGTCCTCGGAGCCGTGGCGGGCGGAGAGTACCAGGACCGGCACGCTGCTCCAGCCGCGCAGCTCGCGGATCACCGCCGTGCCATCCAGATCCGGCAGGCCAAGGTCCAGGATCACCACCGACGGCGATTCCTGCCTGGCCTTGAGCAGGGCCGTCCTGCCGTCCGTCGCCGTGGAGACGTCGTAGCCGTGGGCCTGCAGGGTGATGCGCAGTGCCCGCAACAGGTGAGGATCGTCGTCGACCACCAGGACTGCGGTCATGGTGCATCCTGCCCGGACGGCGTCGGTGATGGGGCCGGCGACGGTGACCGCGACGGTGACCGTGCAGGTGATGGCGCCAGCGGCGGTAACTGCGACGGGAAGGCGGTCCGGCCTGGACCGGCATCGACGGGCGCACCGGTGGAGAGCGGGAGGGTGATAACCATCGTCAGGCCGCCCCCCGGGGTCGGCTCCGCCGCCAACCGTCCGCCCATCGCCTCGGTGAAGCCTTTCGCCACGGCCAGGCCGAGTCCGACGCCGGCGGCCTGGGTACTGTCGTCGAGGCGCTGGAACGGGCGGAACATGTCCAGGACGCGTTCCGCCGGGACGCCCTGGCCGTGGTCGATGATGCGCAGCTCGCCCGCGGGGCGCCCCCGGAGCGTGGCGGGGCTGAGTCCGCCTGCGGCTCCCACCACCACGATGTCCGAATCCGGCGCATACTTGACCGCGTTTTCGACGATGTTCGCGATGACGCGCTCCAGCATGCCCTGGTCAGCATCGATCTCGGGCATGTTGGCTGGAAGCTCCACCCGCACCCGGCCCGGCGGGACGCCGTGCAGTGCGCCGGGGATGACTTCATACCAGCGGAGCGGGCGGAGGTGCGGGCTGACCGAGTCGGAGGTGATGCGGGACATGTCCAGCAGGTTGCCCACCAGCACGTCGAGCCGGTCGGAGCATTCCTCGATCGTGGCCAGCAGTTCCTGCTGCTCCTGCGGCGTATACCTGACACCGGTCCCACGGAGAGCCCCGACGGCGAGCTTGATCCCGGCCAGCGGCGTCCGGAGGTCGTGGGAGACGGCGCGGAGGATGGACGTGCGCATGGTGTTGCTCTCGGCCAGGCGCATCATCTCGCCCCGGCTGGCCTTGAGCTGCTGGCGTTCCAGCTGGGCGGCCAGGTGCGCGCCGAAGGCCGCGAGGAGCCGCCGGTCGCTTGCTGGCAGGATCCGTCCGTAGAGGACCAGCCGGGTGCCGGCGTCGATCTCCTCAACGTTCTCCCCTTCGCCGTTTGCCGGGCCGTCTGCTGCGCCGCGTCCCACCGCGTCGCCGGGAACCTCGCCGGCGGACGCCACCCGCCGCCAGGTTACGCCGGCGTCGCTAGTGAGGCCGAGGAGTGCCGCGCCGCGGACCTGGAAGACCGCACGGGCCTGCTCAAGCAGCGCCTGGACGGTGTCGTCCGAACCGGCTGCCCCGCGGGTGAGATCACTGAGCGTGGTGGCCTCCGCCCGCGCCCGTGCGGCCTCCTTCGAGCGGCGGGCCGACAGGTCCACCACCACAGCTACGGCGGCGGACACTCCCAGGAAGACGAAGAGCGCCAGGAAGTTCTGCGGGTCGCTGATGATCAGGTGACCGGTGGGTGGCGTGGAGAAGTAGTTCACTAACAGGCTGCTCCACAGGGCCGCCAGGACCGCGGGCCACAGCCCGCCGACGAGGGCAACCGCCACGGAACCGGTGAGCTGGACGAGCATGGCCGTTGCAACGCTATGGTACGGATTCAGCAACATGAGGAGCAGTTGCAGCAGAGCGGGCAAAAGGACCGCCAGAAGGAATCCCACCGCAACACGGGCCCGGCCGAGGTCGCGGGGCCGCGGCACCCACGTGCCCTGGCCGCCGAGGGGGTGCGAGACCATGTGGACGTCGATGTCCCCGGCACCGCGCACCACCCGGGTGCCGACGCCGCCGCCAAGGAGACCGCCCAGCAGCCCCGCGAGGTTCTTGCGGCGCGAGATCCCGACCACGATCTGGGTGGCATTGACGCTGCGGGCAAAATCCAGCAGGGCGGCAGCCGGGTCTTCTCCGGCCACGATGTGGTAGCTGCCGCCCAGGTCCTGGATCAGCCGCCGCTGCTGTTCGAGCGCCTGCGGCGACTCCGACGAGACACCGTCCGCGGCGCGCACGTGGACGGCCAGAAGGTCCCCGCCGCTGACCCGGGTCAGGATGCGTGCCGCACGCCGGATGAGCGCTTCGCCCTCAGGACCGCCGGTCAGGCCCACGACGATCCGTTCGCGCGCAGGCCAGCTGTCCTGGATCCCGTTCTCGGCCCGGTACTTCGCGAGCCCTTCGTCCACCCGGTCGGCCAGCCACAGCAGGGAGAGCTCGCGAAGAGCGCTGAGGTTGCCCAGCCGGAAGTAGTTGGACAGCGCCGCATCGATCTTGTCCGCCGCGTAGATCTTGCCGTCGCTGAGCCGTTGGCGGAGCAGTTCTGGCGGGATGTCGACCAGGTCGATCTGGTCGGCCCGGCGCACTACCTCATCCGGCACGACGTCCGCCGGCACCGTCTCAGCCGGCATCGTCTCATCCGGCACGGTTTCCGCCGGCACTGTCTGGTTCGGCAACGGTTCGGCCTGGCCGCCGTCGGTGATGGCGCTGACAACATCGCCGAGGGAGGCCAGATGGGCGATGTTGACCGTGGACAGGACATTGATCCCGGCGCTCAGGAGTTCGTCCACGTCCTGCCAGCGCTTCTGGTTGCGGCTGCCCGGGACGTTCGAGTGGGCATATTCGTCCACCACGGCGGTCTCGGGCGCCCTGGCGAGGACCGCGTCCAGGTCCATTTCCTCATACTCGGTGCCCCGGTAGGCCAGGCGGCGGGGCGGGATGACCTCGAGGCCCGCCAAGAGGACCTGCGTCCCGGCGCGGCCGTGGTCCGCCACGAATGCCACGGCAACATCCTCGCCGCGCTCGCCGAGGCGGTGGGCTTCCTCCAACATCTCGTAGGTCTTGCCCACTCCGGGCGCGGCCCCCAGGAAGATCCGCAGCGTTCCACGTGCCATGCCGTCATTCTGTCACTTGGAGACGCTCGGCGGGTGCCTGGAGGGCGCTTGAAGAAGGGCAACAGAGGACTGCGTTAAGGAAGCATCAGGATTCTCTGCCGAACGGTAGCGGCGGGTGCGGGGGCTGATACTGTCCCGGATGGAAGCGGCGCGGTGCGTCGCGTGGAAAGGGCATCATGACCACGCTCAGCCGGCCCCCGGCGGACCCATCGGCGCCGCGGCCCGGCGCAGGGGAGCACTTTAGGAACTGGCTGCTGTTCGGCCTCCAGGACGCCAAGGGCATCCATCAGGGGCCCGGGGCCGTCAGCGACAGCAACCTGAAAAAGCACACCTGGTGGCAGGTTATGTGCCTCACCGGTGTGGACTACTTCTCCACCCTGGGCTATCAGCCCGCCATTGCCGCGCTGGCGGCCGGCGTGATTTCGCCGCTGGCCACCCTGGTCCTGGTTGCCGTGACCTTGCTGGGCGCCCTGCCGGTGTACCGTCGGGTGGCCGGTGAAAGTCCGCGCGGGGAAGGGTCCATCGCCATGCTGGAACGGCTGTTGCCGCGCTGGGGCGGGAAGCTGCTCGTCCTGGTGCTGCTGGGGTTCGCCGCCACCGACTTCATGATCACCATGACGCTCTCCGCCGCCGACGCAACCGCCCACGCGATCGAAAATCCGTTCGCCCCCGCCTGGATGCAGGGCCAGAATGTCGCTGTCACGCTGGTCCTGCTGGGCCTGCTCGCGGCAGTCTTCCTGCGCGGCTTCAAGGAGGCGATCGGCGTCGCCGTCGTCCTCGTCGGCCTGTACCTCGGACTGAACGTCATCGTCGTCGTCACCACGATCTTCGAGGTCTTCGGCCACCCGGTGGCCGTGGACAACTGGTGGCTGGCGCTGACCACCTCCCACGGCAACCCGCTGATGGTAGTGGGCATCGCGCTGCTGGTTTTCCCGAAGCTGGCGCTGGGCCTTTCGGGGTTCGAAACCGGCGTCGCCGTCATGCCGCAGATCCGTGGTCATGCCTCGGACACCGAGGAGAATCCCGAAGGCCGGATTCGGGGCGCCCGCCGCCTGCTGACCACCGCCGCCGTCATCATGAGTTCGTTCCTGGTCACCACGAGCTTCACCACCGTGGTGCTCATCCCGGAGCAGGACTTCGAGCCCGGCGGACCGGCCAACGGCCGCGCCCTGGCGTACCTGGCGCACGAATACCTGGGGAACGGCTTCGGCACCGTCTACGACATCAGCACCATTGCGATCCTGTGGTTTGCCGGCGCCTCCGCCATGGCCGGGCTGCTGAACCTCGTTCCCCGCTACTTGCCCCGCTACGGCATGGCCCCCGCGTGGGCGCGCGCCGTCCGGCCGCTGGTTCTGGTGTTCACGCTCGTGGGCTTCATGATCACCTGGCTCTTCGACGCCGACGTCGATGCCCAGGGCGGCGCCTACGCCACCGGCGTGCTGGTCCTGATGACGTCGGCGGCTGTCGCCGTTACCTTCTCTGCCCGCAGCCGACGGCAGCGCAAGCGCAGCATCGGGTACGGCGTCATCGCGGTGGTGTTCATCTACACCACCGTGGCCAACATTTTCGAACGGCCCGAAGGCATCCGGATCGCAGCGCTCTTCATCATCGGGATCATCGTGATCTCCCTGCTCTCGCGCATCCGGCGCTCCTTCGAACTCCATGCCACGCACGTCCGCATGGACACGCCGGCGCTCGAATTCCTGGCCGCCAACGAAACCGGCCCCATCGCGCTCATCGCCCACGAGCCGCTGCGCCTGAGCGCGGAGGCGTACCGGGACAAGCTGACGTCCGCCGTTGAAGTCAGCCACCTGCCGGTGGACTACCAGGCCATGTTCCTCGAAGTTGTGGTGGACGACTCGTCCGACTTCGAGACCGACCTCGTGGTCCGCGGCGTGGTCCGACACGGGTACCAGATCCTGGAGGTCCACGGACCCGTTGTTCCCAACACGATCGCCTCAGTGCTGCTGCACATCCGCGACGTCACCGGACTGATGCCGCACATCTACTTCCGCTGGACGGAGGGTAACCCGTTCATGAACCTTTTGCGGTTCCTGGCCTTCGGCGAAGGCGAAATCGCCCCGGTCACCCGCGAAGTGCTGCGCGAGGCCGAGCCGGACGTCACGCGGCGTCCCTGGGTCCACGTCGGCTGACGCAGGGGAACACAAACGCCCCTCCGGAGGAATCCTCCGGAGGGGCGTTGTGGTCTTCGGGGAAGTGTCCCGGCCGGGCGGCCAGGTCAAATCCAGAGTACTTAGAGCGGGCGGATGTTCTCAGCCTGCGGGCCCTTCGGGCCCTGCGTGACGTCGAATTCAACCTTCTGGTTCTCGTCCAGCGAGCGGTAGCCGCTTGTGGCGATTGCCGAGTAGTGGGCGAAAACGTCGGCCGACCCGTCATCCGGGGCAATGAAGCCAAAACCCTTTTCGGCGTTGAACCATTTAACTGTGCCTGTAGCCATGCCTTTATCCTTCTGAAATGCTGCTGATCTCCGGCGGCCATAAGGCCAACGGCTGCGGAGACATTCGTCCGCTGTTCCCCAACGTACGGGGCGACGGCCGCCTGTGCAAGGGTCTAACAGGGTCTTCGTATCGGCCGGGGCCGCGGTCAGGCCGATAAGGAGGCACCGAAGAGGGCGATCAGGACCCTGCTGATCTGGTCCGGCGAGGTCTCGCCGGGGCTGTGGCCGCCGCGGTGGACCGCAATCCGGGCCCGGCCCGGGCGGATTTGTTTTGCCCGGCGATGCCGCAGCTCAGGACGAAGTAGCTGGCCGCCGCGAGCTGGGGCTTCATGAGGATAAAGTCCCTTGAAACTGGTCATCCGGCCAGGCTTCCGGCGGTGGTCGCGGGGGAGAGCGGGGCGTCCACCTGCCGTACCGTCCCGGCGGATCCGTCCACAGTCACCCTCTGCCCGGTCCGCAAACGAGTGGTGGCGTCCGGAACGCCCACAACGGCCGGGATACCGTATTCGCGGGCCACCACGGCGCCGTGCGAGATCACACCGCCCATCTCCATCACCAGCGCCCCGGCGGTCAGGAACAGCGGTGTCCAGCCCGGGTCGGTGGAGGGTGCCACCAGGATTTCGCCGGGTTCCAGGTGGGCGCCCACCGGATCCAGGATGACCCGGACCGTTCCCGTAGCGGTGCCGGCCGACGCCGGCGTCCCGGCGAGGGCGCCGGAAGCAGGGGCCTTGGCCATCACGGCGGCCTCCACAACAGTGCCGTCAGAGAGCAGGAGCCGGGGGATCCGGCGTCGGCGCAGTTCGACGTCGTAAACCCGACGGCGGTCGGCCACGATGCCCTTGAGGTCGGCACCGCGCAGACCCACGCGGACCTCATCGAACTCCAGGAAATAGACATCGTCCGCGGCCGCGATGGCACCGGACCGGGCCAGCTCAATGCCGATCGCGTTGAGCTGGCGGTGCATCTCCGCGAGCGCGAGGACAATGTAAAACTTGGGCAGCTCGCGCAGGCCCGCGAGCTGCCGGGTCCGGCGCAGGCAGAGCTCCACCAGCCGGCCCCGGAGCCGGCTGCGGGCCCGCGCCTTCTCCACCAGGCTGCGGATCCTGGCCTCGGCATGTTCTTCCGCGCGCGCGAACTGCCGGTCGGGAGCCTGTTCGGGGTCCTCCACGTGAAGGTAATTCGAGATCATGCCGAGGATGTGGTCCGGCTTCTCTGACCAGCGCGGCATGCCGAGGTCTATCTCCGCCACAGCGCGGTGGCCGTAGCGGTCCAGGAACCCGCGCAGGCCGGTCTGGGCCACTGCGGGCAGCGTGCCGGCCGCGTACCGTGCGGCCAGCTCCTTCGGGCCGTGGGCCTGGAAGACCTCGCGGGATGCGGCGTTCGCGCCTATGGTCACGGCCAGGTGCCAGAGCTCAAGGTCCATCTCGGTGGTGACGTTATTGGGCAGGCCCCGCAGGACTGCCTCGAGTTCCCTCGGTTCGGCAATGCCGCGCAGCAACGCCCGGGCAACGGCCAGCAGGAGGTAGCCAACGGCCGGCCCGGGCAGGGTCGCCAAGATCAGCCGGTCCACGGTGTTGTCCAGGATGCGCTGGGTGTGATCGAGCCTGCCGAAGGCGGTGGCCGGCCCGGGCAGGGCAAGATCGGCTTCGAGACGCTCTCCGTAGTCAAAGGCGCGGCGCAGTTCTGCGGCCGGCCGCACTCCGGCCCTCAGCATGGACGGAACCAGCCGGACCATCAGGGCCACGCCCGCCATGGGGTCGGCCCGCCGTGCTGCGGGGCGTCTTGTTCCCCGCTTCCGGGGGGCCGGCGTTGCCGCTGAACCGGTACGCGCCCGGCGGGGTGGCCGTTCGCGCACACTGAACCGCGGATCGTCCAGGAGCGCCGGGAAAACCGCGCCCGACCTCCCGTCCGCCAGCGGGAGCATGCGCAACAGGTAGCGGCGGCCGCGCTTGTTGCGCACCATGGCCGTCACGTCCACATACATGCGCAGACCCGGGTTCACGTACTCCCACGGCCCGTTGCGGTTCCGCATCGATCCCAGCACTGACAGGCCCATGGGGGTGAGCGGCCGGGTCAGGCCCTGGAGCAGGGTGCCGCACAGGTACACGCGGGGATCAGCGGCGGCCGTAGACTCCGTGCCAAGGGGCTCTGCCGCGGCCGGGTCCGGCAGCGGATACAAGGTGGTGATGGGCCGCGACTGGGTCACCCAGACCTTGCCCGCTGCGTCGATCACCCATTCCACATCCTGGGGTGCACCGAACAGCCGCTGGATGGCGTCACCCAGCGCCGTGAGTTCGCGGATCCGGACGTCGCCCAGGCTCGGCCGCCGCCCGGCTTTGGTCCCTCCCAGTGAACGGACCAGGATGCGCCCGGTGGCCGTATCCGCGACGAAATGGTCCGGGTTTACGCTGCCGGAGACCACCGCCTGGCCCGGCCCGGCGCTCGCGTCGATGACCGTTTCGGTCCGGGTGCCGGTCACGGGATTCGCGGTGAACAGCACGCCGGCGGCCGTGGCGGCGACGAGGTCCTGGACGACGACGGCGAGTCCGACGTCGCGGTGGCTGATCCCGTTCGCGGTGCGGTAGGCAACAGCCCGTTCGGTCCAGAGGGAGGCCCAGCAGCGGCGGGCCGACTCGACCACGGCATCGGCTCCGGAGATGTTGAGGAAGGAATCCTGCTGCCCGGCGAAGCTGGCGAAGGGCAGGTCCTCGGCAGTGGCGGAGGACCTGACCGCCACCGTGGCACTGCTGCCGAGCGCGGAGTACGCGCCGCGGAGGGCTGTATCGACATCGGTGGGAATCGGCGCGGTCACGATCATTTCCCGCGCCTGCCTCGCCAGTTCGCCCAAATCCAGTTGGGGCCGGCCCGGCTCAGCCTGACCCTGCCGGGGCCGGCCCGGCTGGGATCCGTCCAGTTCGTCGTCGGGAACCAATCCCGACTGCTCGGCGTCCAGCCGGGCGGCCAGTGCCTCCAGTTCAGGCGGTGCTGCCTTCCGGTACGCGACTGTGGTCAGGCAGAAGCCGCGCGGCACAGGGAATCCGGCCGCGGTGAGCTTGCCGAGGTTCACAGCTTTGCCGCCCACCAGCGGCAGGGGAGCGGAACCCAGTTCCCTGAGATCTACGACGAGACTTTCCGGCGCCCTGCCCTCTGCAGAACCCATTTCCTGCTCCCACGTCTTGTCCGCGTATTCAAGCTGTCCGCGTGCTCAAGCCACGGCCGGTTACCGGCCGGCTCTCTGCCCGGCGGTGCGGCTCCTTCGACGAGTGCGGCTGCAGACCTATTGGCTGGCGTCTTCCTCGCCGGTGTCGTCCCACATCAGATCCAGATTCCGGAAGACGGGCGGACCGTCGCAAAGGGCGGCCATTTTCGCGGCGAACTCGGAGGTCTCGGGCCGGCTGGAGTTCTCCATGGCCGACTCGTAGGAGTCGAATTCAACGATCGTGAGGTAGGTGCCGGGGCGATCGCGATCTGCGGTGGCCATGATGCGGCGGAACGTCGGGCGCGTGGTCCCTTCGGTTCTTGACGGGCGGCCGAGTTCCTCGATCTCCTCGATGCGGGACGTCTGGAATTCAATGATCTGCACAAACCTGGCCATGACGACTCCTCGACGGCGGCGGATGCTGATGCGCTTCACGCTAGACCCTCGTTCCTGCGGGTGCAAGGGCGGGCGCGGGCGGCTGCGCGCCAGCCGGAGCCGCCGCCGTCGGGAGTCCGTAACGGGGTCAGCAGCGCTGATAGCGCCGATCTTCCCCACCTTTGCCGCCCGAGGCCGTCCGGCGCACCGGAACACGCCGGTGCAGGCCGGTGCAGGCCGTCAAAGGTGGGGAGAATCGGCGAAGAAGTAAGGTCTCCTGGCGGCCCCAGACGACTTCGAGGACGCTGACATGGTTGACGATGCCACGCCGTGGTTTGAACCGCTGCCCAGTGCCGGACACGCCTCCCGGATCGCTGGCGCGCATGGAAGCTCCCCGAAACGTGGGGTGGGCTCGGGTCGACGCTCGTCCGGCAGAATGCCGGCCTCGTAGGGTCTAACCATGAACCGTTCCAAGGAATCGGCACGGCGGCCGGGCGCGCAGGCTGCGCCAGCTGCGTCCATCGGCTGGGCGGCGGCCCTGGCGGCCCTGGCGGCCATGCTGGCCGGCTGCAGTCCCGGCGTCGACGGTCCAACTCCGCTTGATTCGTCGCCGTCAACGGTGATGGTGTCCCCCGGCTTTCCGTCTTCGCCGTCGGCCTCGGCGCCTGCTGCATCCGCACCGCCGTCGGCCGTAACCCCGACGCTCCTCCCGCCCGCCGTGCAGGCGGAGCTTGACCAACGGCTCGTGGCGGCGGCCAAAGCCAACAACCTGGCCTTGGCCGCAGAGCTGATCCAGGCCGGGGCAAGCGTCAACGCCAAGGACGCTATCGAGGATTCGGCGTTCCTGTATGCCGGTGCGGAAGGGCTCAACGACATGCTGCGGCTGACGCTTGCCCACGGGGCCGATGTTGGAAGTACCAACCGGTTCGGCGGCACGGCCCTGATTCCGGCGAGTGAACACGGCCACGTGGAAACGGTCCGGATTCTGATTGCGGCCGGGGTTCCGGTCAACCTTGTCAACAAGCTGGGATGGACGGCGATGCAGGAAGCAATCCTGCTCAACAACGGAGGGCCCAGGCAGCAGGAGGTGGTCAGGCTGCTGCTCGCCGCCGGCGCAGACCCCGGGATCCGCGATCCCCAAGGCCGGACGGCGCTGCAGAATGCGGAACGGCTGGGCTTCGACGCCATCGCGAAGCTGATCCGGGAGCAGAGCCAGCCGCGCTGATGGCGCCGATCCTCCCCGGCTTTGCCGCCTTTGGCCATCCGGCAGTCCGGAACACGCCGGTGCAGACCGTCAAAGGTGGGGAGATTCGGCGGCGTGGCCTCCTCGGAGCCGTCTCCGGGCCTCAGACGGCTTCGAGGACGCTGACGTAGTTGGCGATGCCCACGCCGCCCATGTTTTGCACCGCGGCCCGGCGCGGGTTGGTCAGCTGCATGTCGCCGGCGGTGCCTGTGAGCTGCATGGCGGCGATCACGTGCTGCGAGACGCCGGTGGCGCCGACGGGGTGGCCCTTGGCCTTGAGCCCGCCGGAGACGTTGACCGGAAGCTTGCCGTCCTTGAACACCCAGCCTTCGGCCAGCGCCCGGGCGCCCTGGCCGCGTTCGGTCAGGCCCATGGCCTCGTACATGAGCAGTTCGGCGATGGTGAAGCAGTCGTGGACTTCGGCGAAGTCGAGGTCATCAAGTCCGACGCCGGCCATCCCCAGGGCCCGCTGCCAGGAGGCGCGGGTGGCGGCGAATTCGGTGGGATCCCGACGCTCGGCCGGGAAGAAGTCGTTCGCCTGCCCGAAGCCGGCGAGCCTCACCGGCGCAGTGGTGCCGCCCGTGGGGGCGATGCTGAGGACGACGGCGGCGGCGCCGTCGGACACGGGGGAGCAGTCGGTGCGGCGCAGCGGATCGGCCACCATCGGGTTCTTGCTCGAGACAGTGCGGCAGAAGTCCTCGCCGAGGTCTTTGCGGAGCTGGGCGTAGGGGTTGTCGACGCCGTTGCGGTGGTTCTTCGCCGCGATGGTGCCCAGAACGTCGCCGAGCTTTCCGTTGCCGTCCCCGTAGCGCTTTCCGTAGTGCTTCGCGACCTCCGCGAAGAGTCCGGTGAACCCCGTGGTGGAGGCCTTGCCGGCCATTTCGTAGTCCGCGCCGAGCAGGGCGGCGCCCACGACGTCGGGCCCGGCCTGGGTCATCTTTTCGGCGCCGATCACCAGGACAGTCTTGGCGGTGCCGGCCAGCAGGGATTTGGTGCCCTGCTGGAACGCGGCCGAGCCGGAGGCGCAGGCGTTCTCGACCCGGGTGGACGGGACGTTGGCCAGCTGCTCGGAGACCTGGAGCGCCAGGGAAGACGGGAACGCCAGCGGCATCATGCCGGAGTTGAACTGGCCGAGGTAGATTTCGTCGATCTGGCCGGCCTCGATGCCGGCGTTGCCGATTGCCTCGGTGGCGACCTGGACGACCAGGGATTCCAGGGTTTCGTCAGTGAGTTTGCCGAATCGGCTGTGGCCCCAGCCGGTGAGCAGAATGTCCTTGCCGAACTGGTCCTTCAGGCTCATGCGCCTGCCACCTCTACTGCGGCTGCTTCGTTCTCCAGGGCGACGTCGAACACGGCCTCCGTCTTCCCGCGGATCTCCTCCACGGTGACGCCGGGCGCCACACGGGTCAGCGTCAGCTGCCGGCCGCTACCTGTTTCTTGTTCACGCTTCACGAGGTCGAAGACCGCGAGGTCACTGATGATGCGGTCCACGCAGCTCAGCCCGGTCAGCGGCAGGGTGCATTCCTTGACGATCTTGGCGGTGCCGTCCTTGGCGTTGTGCTCTGTGAGGACCACGACGCGCGGGGTGCCGGCCACGAGGTCCATGGCGCCGCCCATGCCCTTGACCATCTTGCCGGGGATGGTCCAGTTGGCGAGGTCGCCGTTCCCGGAAACCTGCATGGCGCCCAGGATTGCGACCTTCACGTGGCCGCCGCGGATCATGCCGAACGATGTCGCGGAGTCGAAGATGCTGCCGCCGGGCAGGACCGTGACGGTCTGCTTTCCGGCGTTGATGAGGTCGGCGTCTTCCTCGCCTTCGTAGGGGAACGGACCCATGCCGAGCAGCCCGTTCTCGCTCTGCAGGACAACGCGGACGCCGTCGGGCAGGTTGTTGGCCACCAGCGTGGGGATGCCGATGCCAAGGTTGACGTAGTCGCCGTCGTTGAGTTCTTCGGCCGCGATGGCGGCCATTTCATCTCGGGTCCAGCCCATAGTGGTCTCCTTGGAAAGATTCGGGTGAAAGCTCAAGGCGCCAGGCTTGGCGCGTCCAGAGTAGGGGCAGAGTGGGGGCGGCGCTTAGGCCGGGATGAATTCGGCTGCCGCTGCGGCTTCCGCCGCGGCGGGGCGGAGGCGGACGGTCCGCTGTTCGATGTCCTTGACGCGGCCGCTGGCCTGGATCAGGCGCTGGATGAACACGCCGGGCGTGACGATGTGGTTCGGGTCCAGTCCACCGGGCTCGACGATTACTTCGGCCTCGGCGACCGTCACGGCGCCGGCCGTGGCCACCACCGGATTGAAGTTCCGGGCTGTGTAGCGGTAGATGAGGTTGCCGTCAGTATCGGCCGTGTGGGCGTGGACCAGCGCGACGTCGGCCCTGATGGCGCGTTCCTGGACGAAGGTCTCGCCGTCGAACTCGGCCAGCGGCTTGCCTTCGGCGACGAGGGTGCCCACACCGGTTTTCGTGTAGAAGGCAGGGATACCGGCGCCGCCGGCGCGCAGCCGCTCGGCGAGGGTGCCCTGCGGGGTGAACTCCACTTCCAGCTGGCCGGCGAGGTACTGCTCCGCGAAAAGCTTGTTTTCCCCGACGTAGGACGCGATGACCTTGCGGACCTGGCCGCCTTCGATCAGCACGCCGAGTCCCTTGCCGTCCACGCCCATGTTGTTGGAGACCACCGTCAGGTCCTTCACCCCGGAGTCCCGCACGGCCTCGATCAGGTCAGCGGGGATCCCGCTGAGGCCGAAACCGCCGACGGCCAGCGTCATGCCGTCCCGCAGCACATCCTGCAGCGCAGCCGCCGCATCGGATTTCACCTTTGACATCGCATCTCCTCATTGAGCTCATCGTGCAGGTCACCCCGGTAATCCACGTGGCAATCCACTTTGTGGACTCCATGCCTGAGAAGGGAGCCTACGGCGTGTCACAGACCACTGTCAATGCAGATAATTCCCGGTAACTCGCGGATTCTATAGTGTGGACGCTACGCTTGGGAGTATCCACTATATGGATACTTCCATGGCATCCTGGGCAATCGTGAGGCGAAAAGATGAATGCGACACCCATCCAGGGCGCCCAGGTGGTCAGCCGGGCAGCCGGCCTGCTGCGCCTGGTCGGCCGCAAACCGGAGGGCTGCCCGCTGGTGGAGCTCGTACGCGAATCGGGACTGACGCGCCCCACGGTGCACCGGCTGCTAAGTTCCCTGGCGGCCGAAGGCCTGCTGGACCAGGACCCGGGCAGCGGCAACTGGGTCCTGGGTCCGGAGATCCTGCTGCTGGGGTCCGTGGCCTCGGCGCGTTTCCCCCTGGAGGACATCGCGAGGCCCAGCCTTCGCCGCCTCGCCGAAGAGACCGGGGAGAGCGCGTTCTTCTCCATCCGCCGCGGGAACGAGACGGTGTGCCTGCTCCGGGAGGAGGGCAGTTTCCCGGTTCGTTCCTTCGTGCTGCACGAGGGCGTCCGGTTTCCGCTTGGCGTCGCCTCCGCCGGCACCGCCATCATGGCGTTCCTGCCGGCCGAAGAGCAGGAAGAGCTGCTCGCAAACTGGGAAACCCACGCCGGCAGCTTCGCCGCCGGGCACACCGAAGCGCGGGTCCGGGAGAATCTCGAGGCGACCCGGCAGGCGGGCTATTCGGTCAACCCGGGGTTGGTCCTCGAAGGCAGCTGGGGAATGGGTGCGGCGGTCTTCGACCGGCGGGGACTTCCCGCCTGGGCGCTCTCGCTGACGGGCATCGAGCCGCGCTTCCGGGAAGACCGGCGCCCGCAGCTGGGCAGGCTGCTCATGGATGAGGCGCACCGCATCTCAACGCTGCTGCAGGGCTAAGGCTCAGCGGAAGTCCCGACGTCGTGTTTCCAGGCTTCTGCCGTCCCGGGGCACTTTGACGCGGACGCGCCGGAGTGGGGCGCCCAAGCGGAGGATCCGGGGCTCAAAGTGCCCCCGGAGCGCCGCCGCCCAGGCGTCGGACTTTACGTGGGCTTAGAGGCCCGCCCGGGGTTCCTCGGGGCCCTGACCCTTCCACCAGGTGTCGAAAATCGTCACCGGGACCGTGCGCTTGTGGCGGGTCCGCAGGAACATCGCCTCGATGCGTTCGGCGGCGGCTTCCGGTATGTCGCGGCCCTCGAGGTAGTCATCGATTGTGTCGTAGCCCAGGCCGAGTTCGTCCTCGTCGGTGCGGCCGGGCTTGCCGTCCAGCAGGTCCGCCGTCGGGACCTTTTCCCAGATCCGGGCGGGCGCGCCGAGCTCGGCAAGCAGCGCACGGTTCTGGCGTTTGTTGAGCCCGAACAGCGGCAGGATGTCTGCGCCGCCGTCGCCGTACTTGGTGAAGAAGCCGGTGACGGATTCGGCGCCGTGATCCGTGCCGATCACCAGGTAGTTGTGCTCGCCCGCCAGGGCGTATTGGGCGATCATCCGGGTCCGGGCTTTGGTGTTGCCCTTGTGGAAATCGGAGATCTCCGTGCCCACCGTCTTCTGGAATTCGTCCTCGAAGCCGTCCACTGCTGCTGAGATGTTGAATGTCCACTCGGTCTTGGCGCGCACGAAGTCCAGGGCGGCCTGGGCGTCGTCCTCATCGTGCTGGACGCCGTAGGGGAGCCGCACGGCCACGAAATTCGCCTCGACGCCCTCGGACTCGAGCTCCTCGACCGCCAGCTGGGCCAGCCGCCCGGCCAGGGATGAGTCCAGGCCGCCCGAGATGCCCAGGACAAAGCCCTTGGTGTGGGTGGCCGTGAGGTATTCCTTGAGGAACGCCACCCGTTTGCGCACCTCCCCGGCGGGGTCGATCCGGGGCTGCACGCCCATTTCTTCGATGATCTTCGCCTGGAGTTCACGCATGCCTCACAGCCTAGTCAGCACTGTCAACAACGCTCAACTGTTGCGCCGGATCTGCGGGTGACCTGCGGTTCCGGTGCCGACGGCGCCCTGTCGACAGGAGCGGAACGGACCCGACTCAGCGGTGTCGTCGCGGGAGCCCCCGCCCTACCGCTCCTGCCGCGCCGGCCCGGTGGAACCGCGCACCGTCAAATGCGTGGGCATGACCGAGCGGCTGCGTCGTCCTCCGCCGGCCAGGGGATTTAGCCGGGCCAGCAGCATGGACACCGCCACGCGGCCGGCCTGTTCGATCGGGGAAGCCATGGTGGTCAGAGGGGGATTGCAGAAGTCCGCGCCGAAAATGTCATCGCAGCCGACGATACTCATGTCGTCCGGGACGCGGATCCCGCGCGCCTGCAGCCGCTGGAGCATGCCGATGGCAATGAGGTCATTGAACGCGATGCAGGCGCTCACCCTGCTGTGCACGGCGGCATCCGCGGCGGCAGCCCCGGACTGTGTGGTCGGGGCGAAGGGCCCCAGCCGAAGGACCTCCACCCCGCGCACATCGGCGGCCGCGGAGAGGGCGGTCCAGCGCCGTTCGCTGGACTGGGACGTGGCGGGACCCGCCACATAGGCCACCCGGGTGTGTCCCAGCGAGATCAAATGGTCCAGCGCCTGGCTGGTGGCGGACGGCGTGTCGATGATGACGGCGGGCACGCCGGGAACGTCGCGGTTGACTGCCACGAGGGGAATGTTCGCCGCCGCCGCCAGAAGGACGTCGTCGCTGAGCCTGGAGGCGGCCACGATGATTCCGTCGGCCCCTTTCCGGAGCTGCTCCATGGCGCTGGCTTCCACCTCGTCGGACTCCTCCGTGTCCACGAGCAGCTGCGTATAGCCCGCCGCCTTGAGCTGGAGCTGCGTTCCCCGGATGAGATCGAAGTAGAAGGGGTTGGTGATGTCCGGCACCAGCACGCCCACGGCACCCGTGCGCCCGGAACTGAGCGCCTTGGCCTGGCTGTTGGGCGTGTAGTTGAGCTCCTCGGCGGCAGCACGGATGCGCTCGCGGGTCCGGATGTTCACCCGGTCCGGCGTCGAGAGCGCCCGGGAAACCGTGGAAGCTGCCACGCCGCAGAGCGCCGCAATGTCGTGGATGGTGGCGGGCCGCTGGGCCTGGACCGGTCGCGTCGACACGGGGCTCCTCTCTGAACAAGTGACTGTCTGAGTAAGTGACTATGGGCAAATGACCGTGGGCAAGTGACTGTGGACAAGTGGAAAATCGGCCGGAAACCGTTGAGGCCCGGTCTTGTCCGCGTCCCCGCGAAAGGTGCCGAGTGAGCCGTGCCACATTGGCGCCGTCAACAAAGATTGGCATACTTGCCCGACTTTGGCAATCGGTTGTCAAAAAATGGCACCACGACTAGACTCGCAGCTGGAACATCATTGTGAACTGACTCACCCGGCGTTATTGGGGGAGACTTGAAGCGGGAGCCTGAATTGACAACAGCGTCAGCACCAACCACCTTCACCCTTTCCGGCTTCGGCGACGAGGTGGATCCGAATCCCGAGGTCCAGGCGGCCGTGCTGCTGGCACTCGGCGCCAAGCACATTGAGGTTCGCAGCGCGTGGGGGACCAACGTTTCCGAACTCTCCGCGGCACAGCTCACCGAGCTCAAAGCGATTCTGGACGCCCAGGGCCTGAAGGTCTCCGCGATCGCCAGTCCCATCGGCAAGGTTGCCGTGTCCCTCCCGGTGGAGCATGAACTGCAGCGGCTGCGCCGGATCATCGAGGCCGCCAAGACCCTGGACACCAGGTACATCCGCATCTTCTCCTTCTACCGGGCCGAAGCCCAGAGCCAGGACGAGATCCGCGAGGACGTTCTGGCCCGCATGGCGGCGCTGGCGGCGCTCGCCGCGGAAGCCGGCGTCGTGCTGCTGCATGAGAACGAAAAGGGCATCTACGGCGATACGCCCGAACGCGTGCTGGACATCATGAAGTCCGTCGATTCGCCGGCACTGCGCATTGCCTGGGACAACGCGAACTTCGTCCAGGTTGGCGTGCGGCCGTACACCGACGGCTACGCCATGCTGCGCCCCTACCTCGAGTACTTCCAGGTCAAGGACGCGCTGGCGGCCAACGGCGAGGTGGTCCCCGCCGGGCAGGGCGACGGCGAGCTGGATGAAACCATCGCTGCCCTGAGAGCCGACGGCTACAGCGGCTTCGCTTCCCTGGAACCGCACCTGGCCAGCGCCCACGAACTGGGCGGCTTCTCCGGCCCGGTCGCCTTTGGCTCCGCGGCCCGCGCCTTCGCCGGGCTGGCCGCGAAAAACCAGATCGAACTCATCTAGCGCAGAATCCGCCACCACTAACGAAATTAGGAGCTCCGGATGCCAAAGGCGGCAATTATCGGCTGCGGTGACGTGTCGATCGTTCACTTTGAAGCACTAGCAGGGATGGACGACGCCGAATTGGTGGCCGTCTGCGATACGGATCCGGAGCGGCGCGCCGCGGCGCAGCAGGCATACGGGGTCCCGGCCTTTGAGGACTATCGTGAAATGCTGGACGTCGCGGCACCGGACGTGGTGCACATCACCACTCCGCACCACGAGCACGCAGCGATCGCCATCGACTGCCTGCGCCGCGGCGTTAATGTGGTGCTGGAAAAGCCGCTGGCGCACACCCTTTCTGACGGGGAGAGGCTGCTGGCCGCCGCCGCTGACAGCACGGCGCGGATTGGGCTGTGCTTCCAAAACCGCTACAACGCCCCGGTGCAGGAAATGCGCCGGCTGCTGGACTCCGGCGAACTAGGGAAGGTCCTGGGGGCCTCGGCCACAGTCATGTGGCACCGGCATGCCGACTACTACCTCAGCCGGCCCTGGCGCGGAAGCTGGGGCGAAGGCGGCGGCGGCCTGATGATGAACCAGGCCATCCATACTGTCGACCTGCTGCAATGGCTGGTGGGCGACGTCATTTCGCTCTCCGGCAGCGCCTCCACCCATGCGCTGGGAGACGCCATCGAGGTGGAGGATACGGCGGAGTTTGCCGCGCTCCACAGCAACGGCGCACGCAGCGTCTTCTACGCCACCCTCGCCAACACGGTCAACGCGCCGGTCACGCTGGACATCGAAACCGAGACGGCAGCGCTAAGCCTGCGCGGGGATCTCACGGTCACTTACGACGACGGGCGCAGCCACGTGGTGCGCGAACGCGCCGCCGCCTCGGGCGGCCGTTCCTACTGGGGTGTTTCGCATGCCCTCCTGATCGCGGACTTCTACGCCCGTTTGGCGAAGCCGGGCCCGTTCTGGATTGACGCCGCCGAAGGGGCGAAGTCGCTGCGGATCGTGAAGGAGCTCTACCGGCAGTCCTACCCCGGCTCCGAGGAAAAGGTGTCCTAAACGGGCCGGGCTCGGCGGGGCCGCACAACCCCTGAGCCCGGAGCTGCATAACTGCGCGCACAACTGCCGTCGCCCACGACAACCCGCCGCGCGGATGTCCCCTCAGGTGCCGCCGGCGCGCCGTCATTCGGGGCTCTCGAAAACCCAATCAGGCAATATTTCACAAAGTTGATGACAACCGGTTGCCAGATATGGCAACCCAACGTACGCTGATCTCACAAGCGGCAATGTGGTCCAGGCCACATTGCCGTCGCCACGTCCGAAGCAACGGACCTGTCCAACGATCCAAAGGAGCCAACAATGAAGTTCGGTCCCAAGGCAGCGGCTGCTGCCCTCATCCTCAGCGCATCCCTGGCGCTCACCGCCTGTGGCGGAGGCGCTTCAACCGGCGCAGGCGCCGGCACCGCGGCCACGTCCCTGACGCTGGGCACCATCCAGGACGTCCGGTCCTGGGACCCGGCCCAGGCGCATGTGGGCCACGTCCTCCAGCCGTACCAGGCGGTCTACGACACCCTGATCCTGCGTGAGCCGGACGGAAAGCTCAGCCCCATGCTGGCCACGGCCTGGAAGTACAACGCAACCAACACCAAACTGACCGTGGACCTCCGCACCGACGTCACTTTCAGTGACGGCGCCAAGTTCGACGCCGAGGCCGCCAAGGCCAACATGGACCACTTCAAGAAGGCCAACGGCCCGCAGATGGCCCAGCTCACCGCGGTCAAAGACGTCGCCGTTGTGGACGCCGACACCCTCGACATCAACCTCACCACCCCGGACCCGGCCCTGGAGTACTTCCTCAGCCAGGCTGCAGGCCTCATGGGCAGCCCCAAGGCACTCGGCACCGAGGGCATCAAGACCGAACCGGCTGGCTCCGGCCCGTACGTGATGGACAAGGCCGCGTCGGTCAAGGATTCCCAGACCGTGTTCACCGCCCGCAAGGACTACTGGAACAAGGACCTGCAGAAGTACTCCAAGCTCACCTTCAAGATCCTGACCGACCTCACCGCCCGCACCAACGCCCTGGTCTCCGGCCAGGTGGACGCCACGATCCTGGATCCCAAGAACGGCAAGCAGGCCGAAGGCGCCAAGATGAAGCTGGCCGCCAACGAGGTGGACTGGCAGGGACTTCTCCTGCTGGACCGCGACGGCGCCAAGAACCCGGCGCTGGCGAATGTCAAGGTCCGCCAGGCCATCAACTACGCCTTTGACCGCAAGACCATCCTCGAGCAGGTCATGCTGGGCCAGGGCACCCCGACGTCCCAGCCGTTCGGCAAGGCCAGCGGGGCCTGGACCGAAGAGCTGGAGAACTATTACAGCTACGATCCGGCCAAAGCCAAGCAGCTCCTCAAGGACGCCGGCTATGAAAGCGGCGTAACCCTGGAAATCCCCGCCGTTCCCGGTTTTGAAACCCAGATTTCGGTCATCTCGCAGCAGCTGGCAGACGTCGGAATCACCCTTAAGGTCGGCGCCGCGATCACCAACACCTACACGTCGGACATCGCCGCGCAGAAGTTCACCACCATTTTCTTCTCGCTGTTCCAGGGACAGCCCACGGTTGCCACCGACCAGATCATCTCCACGAAGGCGCTCTACAACCCGTTCAAGAACGCGACCCCGGAGCTGGACGCCAAGATCGCAGCCGTGCGCGCCGGCGGCGCCGATGCCGGCAAGCTGGCCCAGGAAGTGAACAAGTACGTGGTGGAGCAGGCATGGTTCGCTCCGCTGTTCCGGGTCAACCAGATGTACTACCACAACACCAAGGTGAACGTGACCCCGCAGATCCAGCAGGCCGTTCCGTCCATCTACAACTACTCACCGGCCAAGTAGGACACCATGATCAGGTTCATTGCGAAACGGCTGGGCAGCGGGCTGGTGGTGCTGTTCGTGGTCTCGGCGCTCACCTTCTTCCTGCTGTATATCTCCAGCGGGAGCATCGCCAGGAACATCCTGGGCGATCAGGCCTCCGCCGAACAGGTGGCGATAAAAGAACATGAGCTGGGGCTGGACCAGCCGCTGCTTGCCCGCTACTTCGCGTGGGTGCGCGACGCCCTCAGCGGCAACCTTGGCGCTTCCTGGTTCACCTCGGAGCCGGTGGCCAACTCGCTGGCCAGCCGGATTCCGGTGACCATGACCATGGTTTTCGCCGCAATGATCCTGATCGCAATTTGTGCCGCCCTGATTGGTGTTCTTGCCGCGGTCAAGCGCGGCTGGGTGGACAGGGTGGTCCAGGTTGGCGCCATCGTCGGCGACTCCGTTCCGGGGTTCGTGATCGGCGTCATCCTGGTCACCATCCTGGCCATCCAGCTGGGCCTCTTCCCGGCCACCAGCACCATTTCCCCGGAATCCGGGGCGGACGCGTGGATCTATTCCATGTCGCTTCCGGTGATCGCCTTGCTGATCAACGGCGTCACCGGAGGCGCCCAGCAGATCCGCAGCGCCGTCATCAAACAGCTCGAGCGGGACTATGTCCGAACCCTGCGCAGCCGCGGGATCAACGAGCGAGAGATTCTGTTCAAGCACGTCCTGCGCAGCGCTGCTCCGGCCGGCCTGACCGTCCTGAGCCTGCAGCTGATCGGCATGCTGGGCGGGGTGGTGATCATCGAACAGATCTTCGCCCTTCCCGGCATGGGTCCGCTGGCGGTCGCCGCGACCGGCCAGTCGGATCTTCCGGTGGTGATGGGCGTGGTGATGTACACGGTGGTCGTCGTCATCGTCGTGAACCTGCTGGTGGACATTCTTAATGGCTGGCTCAACCCGAAGGTACGTGTCTCATGAGCGATTCTGTAGATACCGCGGCCGTCGCCGCTCCGGGGCCCGCCGGCCCCACGCCCTCCGTTCCCACGAGGCAAAGTGATGCAGGGCAAAGTGATGCAGGGCAGAGTGATAGAGGGCAGAGCGGAACGGTGGTCCGGTCCACCGTCATCCGGCGCCTGTTCAAGAACCCCCTGGGCCTCATTGCCATGGCCATCCTGCTGGCGATCTCGGTCCTGGCCATCCTGGCTCCGGTCCTGGCGCCCTTCCACGAGAACTATTCGAACATTGCCAAGACCCTGGCCGCCCCGGACTCGGTGAACATCCTGGGAACGGACAGCGCCGGACGCGATGTCTGGAGCCGCCTGCTGTTCGGTGCGCAGCTGACGCTGCTGTCGGCCCTGCTCTGCGCGGGCGTGGCCATCGTCATCGGCCTGCCGGCCGGCCTGATTGCCGGCTACTACGCGGGCAGGTTCGAGGCGGCCTCCAACTGGGTGGTCAGCATCCTCATGAGCCTTCCCGGGCTGATCGTGCTGCTGACCATCCGGGCGGCCTTCGGCCCCTCGGTCTGGATTTCCATGATCGCCTTCGGCGTCCTGATCAGCCCGTCCTATTTCCGGCTGACCCGCACGGCAGTCCAGTCCGTTCGCAACGAGCTCTATGTTGACGCCGCGCGGGTGTCCGGCCTGTCGGACTGGAGCATCATCGCCCGCCACATCTTCTCCGTGGTCCGGGCACCCATCATCATCCAGACGGCGGCGATTGCCGGCGTGGCCATCGCGATCCAGTCCGGGCTGGAGTTCCTCGGACTCGGTGATCCCACCAAGGCAACCTGGGGCGTCATGCTCTCCGAGGGCTTCAAGAACGTCTATCTGACCCCGACCCTGCTCTTCTGGCCGGCTTTTGCCATGGCGCTGACCATCGGCGGCCTGGTGCTGCTGGGCAACGCCCTCCGCGACGCCCTCGAGGACGACGAAAAGATCAAGCACCGCCGGAAGAAATCGGCTCCGGCCGGAGGCGGAAGCAAAAGAACGCGGACGACGGCGGCGCCCGCCGCCGCGCGGCCGTCCCGGAAGTCTGTGGCCGCCGTCGTTCCCGGAACCGAGCACCACCTCGTCAAGGTGACCAATCTCGGCGTCGGCTATCCCCAGGCGGACGGTTCCATCAAGAAGGTGGTTGACGACGTCTCCTTCCACGTGAACCGCGGCGAAATCCTGGGCATCGTGGGCGAATCCGGCTCGGGCAAGTCCCAGACCGCCTTCTCCATCCTCGGGCTGCTGCCGGACAACGCCCGCATTGCGGCCGGCTCCATCCAGTTCGACGGCAGCTACACCGTGGCCCCGGGTGAAGAACGCGTCAGCCAGGAGCGTCTGTCCAAACTGCGCGGCAAGCGGATTTCCTACATCCCGCAGGAGCCCATGAGCAACCTGGACCCGGCGTTCCCCATCGGCTACCAGCTGGTCACGCCCATGGTGCGCGTCCTCGGGATTTCCAAGGCCGAGGCCAGGAAGCGGGCACTGAAGCTGCTCACCGACGTCGGCATCGTCAACCCGGAACGGACCTTCGCCGCCTACCCGCACGAGGTCTCCGGCGGCATGGCCCAGCGGGTCCTGATCGCCGGGGCCATCAGCTGCGAACCGGACCTGGTGATCGCCGACGAGCCCACCACCGCCCTGGACGTCACCGTGCAGGCCGACGTCCTGGACCTCCTGCGCGAGCTCCAGCAGCGCCTGAACATCGGCGTGATCCTGGTGACCCACAATTTCGGCGTGGTGGCGGATCTCTGCGACCGCGTTGCCGTCATGCAGAACGGCCGGCTCGTGGAAGAAGGATCCGTCCGCGAGATCCTCGGCAATCCGCAGGAACCCTACACACAGACGCTGCTGGCGTCGATGCTTGAAGGCAAGGAACCCATGTCTATGCTCGTTTCCACCCCGCACAAGGAGCCAGTCGCATGAGCACCACGGACCGCGCGCCGCTGCTCACGGTGGACCAGCTGGTGGTCGAGTACCCCGGCAAGCATTTCCGGGCCAAGCCGTTCCGCGCCCTGACGGACATCAACATCACCATCGGCCGGGGCGAAACCCTCGGGCTGGTGGGGGAGTCCGGCTCCGGCAAGACCACCCTGGGCCGCGCCATCCTGGGGCTGGCACCGGTGACGGCCGGGAAGATCATCTTCGACGGCAGGGACATCAGCCACGCCACCCGCAAGGACCGGCGGGTCCTGAGCCGGGACCTGCAGGTGGTGTTCCAGGATCCGTACACCTCGCTGAATCCCGCCCTGGAGATCGGCGACATCCTCGCCGAACCCCTGGCCGTGCAGGGCCTGGAGGCCGCAGCGGCCAAGAAGCGCGTGAAGGAACTGCTGGACCAGGTGGGCCTGCCGTCGGACGCCATCCACCGGCTGCCGCGAGAATTCAGCGGCGGTCAGCGCCAGCGCGTGGCGATCGCCCGCGCGCTGGCGCTCTCGCCCAAGCTGATCGTGTGCGACGAGCCCGTCAGCGCCCTGGACCTTTCCACCCAGGCCCGCGTGCTGGACCTGTTCCTGCAGATCCAGAAGGACACCGGCGTGTCCTACCTCTTCGTCTCCCACGACCTCGACGTCGTCCGGCATATCAGCCACCGCGTCGCCGTGATGTACCACGGGGAGATCGTCGAACAGGGTCCGGCCGGCGTCGTCACCACCGACCCGGACCACCCCTACACCCAGCGGCTGCTGCTCGCGTCCCCGGTCCCGGACCCGGACCGGCAGGAACAGCGCCGCGCAGACCGGCACCGGCTCCTGGAGATCCAGCGCCAACAGCACGAACAAGCGGGAGCCCTCGCCTGAGGACCCCGCTGCA